>JANPAT010000443.1:0-2918 GCA_031430075.1 Chitinophagaceae bacterium
ATGCAGATAATACGGTGAACAAT
The DNA here is from genome assembly GCA_031430075.1 of Chitinophagaceae bacterium. GTDB lineage: Bacteria > Bacteroidota > Bacteroidia > Chitinophagales > Chitinophagaceae > CAIVPM01. The sequence continues at coordinate 24 of JANPAT010000443.1, forward strand.
GTTTTTAAAATAATTAAGATATTTTTTAATTACTTACAAATAGAAAAAGCATATAGTATTGGAAACTATCATAAGCAATTTAGAGTTTCATTACAAAATACAACTCCAACAGTTTTACAAGTTGAACAACTCCATTTTTTAATTTCAGATATTAAGTTTGAAGAAAGTTTAAGTTACCATCTAAAACGTGTCAAAGACATTTTTGTATTTGGCTGCACTGTTGCTCTAAGGGTTAGCGACTTGATGAAACTTCAACAAAAAAATATTACTACACATGGAGAAGAAACCTATTTAAGTTTATTCACACAAAAAACAAATGCACTCATTCAAATTCCTTTACCTCATTATGCAGTTGAGATATTAAAAAAATATAAAGGTAAAAATGGAAAATATTTATTGCCAAGATTATCGAATACCAATCTTAATATTCAAATTAAAAAACTAATTCATAAAGCAGGTTGGGATTATTCGGCAGTTAAGGTAATTAGCAAACAAGGAAAACTAGTTGAACTTAAAAATAAAAATGGTAATGTTTGGAAATTCTACGAACATATAACTGCTCATACCATGAGAAGAACAGCCATTACAACATTACTTATTTTAGGAGTATCAGAAATAGTTGTTAGAAATGTTTCTGGTCATGCACCAGGAAGTAAAGAGTTTTATAAATATGTATCCATAGCACAAAGCTACTTAAATAAAGAAGTGAAAAATGCTCATCAAAAACTTATGCTTTATACACTAGAAAAAGAAAATAAATGCGAATGAAACTTTTCGAAATATTCACTTTTTAGCTAATTTTATCACAGAATAAATTCATTGAAACTTGTTATGGCTATATCTGATACTGATTTTCGTTATACTTCGTTTGGAATGTTAATGCCAGGTCGTAATGGCCAAAGCAATTTACAAGGTGGTTTTAGCAGTGGAGGAACAACAACAGTAAATGGTAATACTTATGCAAGCAACCTAACAGTTGCAACAAGAATTGGCAATACACCCAACACGTACAAAGCAGCAACTAGTATAGAATTTATTGGTGAATATACAGATAATGGCAATGAAGAATACGAAGCCTTTATTGTTAACCAAGTAAACCCAGACCCTAACCCAACAACTGGAACTGTAAGTAATGGAAATAATGAAAGTTATCGTTATGGGTTTCAAAATCAAGAAAAAACGGACGAGATAAGTGGGGCTGGAAACCATACCACTGCTATGTTTTGGGAATATGACACACAACTTGGAAGACGTTGGAATTTAGACCCTAAGCCTGAACCTTCAATTAGTAACTATGCTACTTTTAGAAATAATCCAATATTATTTACTGATTTATTGGGTGATACAACCCATCGGTTTAATATGAAAGGAAGTTATTTAGGTATGGTTGATTTGGATATTGCAGGCATAAGAGGCGTTGCAGGGAATATGAGTAAAGTAAAAGATGCAGGTGGTAAAATGATTGACCAGTTTAACCCTGAAAGAAATTTTAATTTCAATGACCCCTCTCTTGATAGAACTCAATTAAACAGTATGAAAGTTGGAGAACAAGGTTTGACATTCTTAAATGATGAAAATATTAATGCTATGATGAATGACGCAGGTGCAGGTGGCAATCCTTCATATAAAACCATTTTTTTAAATAGTAAAACAAAAGGTCTTTGGGATTTTTCTTCCTCTTACTTATTACCTGCATTAAAATTAGACCCAGATAAAAAAATTCCATTAGGTGATACAAAAGGCGGTTTCCTACTAATGGGCAACTCTTCAGTAGCTTATAATGTAAATGATGCTGGTAATTGGCTTTGGGCTCAATCAATGAGTAGAGGCGGAGTTAGTTTAGGCTTGGCTAAATCGGCTGCACACGGAAACTCTATATTGTTAGATAGAGCTGGCTGGGATTCGCAATCTGACCAAAATGCAATTGGACAAGGTTACATATATAAAGTTCAAACAAAGGATGCGATTTACCATAGAATATTTTTAGCTGACCCTGTAAAACAAAATGCAAACTCACCTAAACAATGGGGGCATTAATATGAAATTTGATTTATCAAATATTTTTAAGAGGGAAAATTTATCATCAAATAATGAAATAATTAAATGGTGGAATAAGGGCAGATGGATACTTAATATTGTGTTGCTACTTTATACAATTCTATATCTTGCTGTTATTGTTCTTATATTTAAAAATGGCTGGATAGTTTTTTTGTTGCCTATAATTTTGCTCTTATTTGTCATAATAAATGTATTTTTTTCAATAGGTTTATTCATTGAGTTAATTGCATTACGAATATTTAGGACTAAAATTAATTTTGATTTAGTTGCACCAGAAATAAAAAAGTGGGAGTTTATTCTCATTGCATTGTTTGTACTTACTTTTTCAATTTTAGATTTATCAAATCAATAAAAGTAAAAGCCACCAAATTTGTTGGCTTTTACTTTTCGTTCCCACCTTGCAAATCAAGGCAAAAATGGGGCAAAAAAAATACAAGTGGCTTTGCCACACCATTAATTTTATTCTCCCAGCTCTACAAAGCATCTTGCTTCGCTAGTTTTATTATCTTAGCTTTAACAAAACATTTTTTAACAATTGTTCTACAATAAATTGTATTTTCAGTTTTCAAATAATCATTAAATGTCGTTTGGAATGTTAATGCCAGGCCGTAATACACAAAGCAATTTACAAGGAGGTTATACCAGTGGAGGTACAACAACAATTAATGGTAATACTTATGTAAGTAACTTAACAGTAACAACACGAATTGGCAATACTCCCAATACTTACAAGGCAGCCACCAGTATTGAATTTATTGGTGAGTATGCAGATAATGGCAATGAAGAATACGAAGCATTTATCGTTAACCAAACCAACCCCGACCCTAACCCAACAAC
>JANPAT010000444.1:0-2402 GCA_031430075.1 Chitinophagaceae bacterium
TTTGTTTATCGTAACAAACCCAAATCGGGTTGTGCATATTTATATACTTTAAAATAAATAGTTGTTTTAGTTTGGTTTACTCCTTCAATTTTCGAAATCTCATTTACAAATTGCACCAAATGATCATTATCTCTACACATCACATCAACTTCTAAATCATAATCACCACTAGTCATAGCTAAAAAACTTACTTCTTTAAATGTAGAGATTTTCTTTGCTACTTTTTCTTTAAACGTTGCAGGCCTTACATAAACAGCAATATGAGCATAACTTCTAAAGCCAACTTTATCTGGGTCAACCCTTCCAATTATATTTACAGTACCATCTTCAATTAATTTATTTACACGAGTTCTAATGGTGCCAACAGAAACTTTTAATTTCTCTGCCATCACAGTAAAACTCATTCTTCCATCTTGCTGTAAGCAACTTAAAACTGAAAAATCTAACTCATCTAACATAACAGATTGTATTTTTTATGATACCAGCTTTTGCAATTCTATTAAACTTCACTTGCGTCGCACTCTTCAACTGCATGTCAATATTCAACTACAAAAAATAAAATTATTGATTTTATTTTGATTATTACTGCAAATTTTATAATTTTCCACCTTATTTCTAAAAATAAAGTAGAATAAACATAATTATGAAATATCAACCCATACAAAATTTTATAAATGGAAAATTTATAAAAGCTTCAACAACTAAAACTTTAAATGTTGTTTCACCATTAGATGGAACACTTTTATCAACTGTGCCAATGTCATCTTCAAAAGATTTAGATGATGCAGTTCAAGCTGCAAAAAAAGCATTTCCTTCTTGGAGTAAAACCCCTATAAAAGAAAGGGTACAAGTTTTTTTTAGGTATAAAACTTTATTAGAAGAACATCTGAAAGAATTATCAGAATTATGTAGTGAGGAAAATGGAAAAACTTATGGCGAATCTGTTGCAGAAATTGAAAAATGTATTGAACTTACTGAGTTTGCAATATCATTACCACAATTAACCACAGGAGAAATATTAGAAGTAAGTAGAGGTGTTGAATGTAAAACAGAACATGTAGCATTAGGGGTTGTCGCTTCCATTGTTCCATTCAATTTCCCTGCAATGGTGCCTAATTGGACATTGCCAAATGCAATAGCATTAGGCAATTGCATGATTATGAAACCATCAGAAAAAGTGCCTTTAAGCTGTGGTAAAATTGCTGAACTTTTAAAAGAAGCAGGTTTACCTGATGGTGTATTTAATGTAGTACATGGAGATGTAGAAATTGTAAATGCTATTTGTGATCATCCAAATATTGAAGCAGTAAGTTTTGTTGGTTCTACTAAAGTGGCTAAAATAGTTTATCAACGTGCAACCAATAATTTAAAAAGATGTTTGGCTTTAGGTGGTGCAAAAAATCATTTAATGGTTTTACCAGATGCAATACCCGGCATGACAGCACAAAATGTTGCAGCATCAATGAGTGGCTGTGCTGGTCAGCGTTGTATGGCAGCTAGTGCAATGGTTGGTGTTGGAAACATTGATCATATTGTAGAAAAAATTTGTGATGAAGCCAGAAAAATTGTTCCAGGAAAAAACCTTGGGGCAGTTATTAATAAAGAGTCTCAACAAAAAATTGAAGCATACATTACTCAAGCAGAGAAAGATGGTGCAAAAATTTTGGTGGATGGTCGTAATACAAAAGTTGAAGGCAAAGAAAATGGAACTTATGTAGGACCAACTGTTATTGATTTTGTAACGCCACAAATGAGTGTTGCCAAAGAGGAAATTTTTGGACCAGTAATTTCAATTATGAGAACCAATACAGTTGATGAAGCATTGGCAATTGAAAATGCAAATCCTTATGGAAATGCAGCGAGTGTATTTACACAAAATGGTGCTATGGCTCGTTATATAATTGACAGAGCTAGTGCAGGAATGATTGGTGTAAATGTTGGTGTGCCTGTACCTCGTGAGCCTTTTAGTTTTGGTGGATGGAATGAAAGTAAATTTGGTGTAGGAGATATTACAGGAAAAAGTTCAATAGAATTTTGGACTAAATTAAAAAAATCAACTACCAAATGGAACCCAGAAGCTGGAGTTAATTGGATGAGCTAAAGAATAATGTTGAATGATATTTAAATTGCTTCCCAATTTTATTATTGTAATGTTACCAACGTTATTGCTACTATTAAACTACAGTGGCGTTAGTACCATTCAACATTTATAATTCTATTGAGCAATAAACTTGATCTACCAAATTGGCACCTCAAGTTAAAATAAAATATTGTCTAAGGTCACAATTTGTGACCTTAGACAATAAATAAATACTTTGAGCCTTTGTGGCAAAAAATATGGCAAAAGCAAAACAACATACTAACCAAATCATTCCAAGCGAAATAATTGTAAATAAAATTTA
>JANPAT010000445.1:0-3116 GCA_031430075.1 Chitinophagaceae bacterium
ACATGGTTTGAACCTAAGTTAAGAGATGGTTTGTTAACACATTTAATTTATTAATTCAACATGAAGTTTCTAATATCTACTTTATTTTTATTGTTGGGAAGTTTTGCCATAGCTCAACCATCAGACTTGCACAAGACTGCAAAAAATTTAATGATAGAGGGAGATTATGAAAACGCAACACTTGTTTTCAATAAATTATTAAATAATGAGCCTAACAATATAGCTGCACAAAAAGATTTAGCTTACTTGCTTTATTTAAAAAAAGAATATTCAAAAAGTATAGAAATTTCTAAAAAATTTATTGACGAACTTACTGTTGAAGAAAAAGATTATCAAATTTTAGGGTTAAATTATAAGGCACAAGGCAATTACAGAGAATGTGAAAAATTGTATAAATCTGGTTTAATAAAATTCCCCAATTCTGGGGTATTGTACAGTGAATTAGCTGATTTATATGTGATCGATAAAAAGCTAAATGAAGCTTTAAAAAACTGGAAAAAAGGGATTGAAGTAGACCCTAATTTTCCAAACAATTATTATAATGCAACTATGTATTATAGTACTACAGGAAATTTTTTCTGGACAATTATCTATGGTGAAATATTTGTAAATCTTGAAAGTTATACTGTACGAACAGCAGAAGTAAAATCTGCAGTATTAGATGCTTATAAAAAAATATTGTACTTAGGTATAAATACAACAAATGATTTTGAAAAAGATGTCATCAATTTATTAGGCTCCTCAACCGAAAGTCTAACAGCTTATCGATTGTCGGCAACAAGAACAAAATTTATTCTTCATTGGTTTAATAATAAACTTAATGATAAATATCCTTTTCGTTTATTCGATCAACAAAAATTTTTAATTCAAGAAGGTATGTTTGATGCCTACAATCAATGGTTATTTGGAATAGCTGTTGATCCAATTCAATATAAAAATTGGGTAGATGCTAATATAAACGAAGCCAATAATTTTAAACAATTTCAAGAAGGTAGGGTGTTTAAATTAATCACTGGCCAATACTATCAAAATAATTAAAGTTTTATTCCTTGACCTTTATAAAACTCTAATAATTTTATTCTAAAAATATATTCGAACTGATTGTTGAGCTGATCTAACTTAGCTCTATTATAATTATTCTGATTCGTTAATAAATCTAAAGTTGTTCCTAAACCAGCTTCAAATCTTTTCTTAGAAAAATCATAAGCAATAGCTGCTAATTCTACACTTCTTTTAGAAATATTAAATCTTTGTAATGCAGCAGATGCATTTTGAAAAGATTGATAAATATTTTGCTTTAATGTAATGTTGGATTGTTCGTTTGTAAATTCTGTATTCTTATAATTTAATTTAGCTCTTTCAAACCCTAATCTTGAACTTCCATTATTTAAAATAGGCACTTGTATTTGAATACCAATATTCTGACTAAAATTTTGATCTAATTGATTTCCCCAGCCATCCCACATTTCAAAAAACCCTTTTTTACCTGAAGAATAATTATAATCTGGTTGATATACATAATTTTTGGTAGTTCCATTTAAAGTATATGCAGGTGTTATTACATCGCCATTATATACCAAACCATTATTTTTTATATTGGTGTTTGCGAACCTTGTGTTTAAGCCGGCAAAAGCAGATATTGTTGGATAAAATGCAGTTTTCGAAAAGTCAATAGATTTTAAAGATGATTTCAATCTTAAATCGTTTGCTTTTTGTATGGGTTGATTATTTAAGGCTAACTTGTATAAACTTTCAGGTTCTAATGACATTAAGGGTTCTACAGTAATACTTTCAACAGGTGGCGTTGCTACTTCAAATTCACTTGCCATATCTAAGTTAATTGCAGCTTTTAGTTGTATAGTGGCTAATTCAAAATTCGTTTTTGCACTAATAAAGCTTACACTATCACGTGCTAATTGTGCTTCCATTTCTGCTGCATTCAATTCTGGTAAAGAACCAGCATTTACCCTTAATCTAGTAAATTTTAATTGCGATTGAGTTTGTTCAATTTGTATATCTGCAATTTTTAATTGCTGTTTGGCAGATAATACCTGTAAATAAAATGTAGCAATGTTTAAAGAAATATCATTTGCAACTCGTTCAACATCTACTAATGAAGCCTTAGCATTAAACGTTGCAATTTCTTTATTTAATTTTAGGCTGCCCCAATTATATAATTGTATACCTGCATTAACATTATAACTGTTGTTCACTAATTGACTTGAAACGAATTGATTGGTTGTTGGATCAATAGAACGACCAAATTGACCGCCGATATTAGTGGAAAAATTAATATTGGGTTGAGTTAAATATTTCGCTCTATCAAATTCTAAGCTGGCAAGTCTTGCTTGTACATCAGCTTGTTTTACTGAAACATTGTTTTTGATAGCATAATTAATACACTGTTCTAAATTCCAAACGGTTTTATCTTGTGAAAAACTTTGAATAGCTATTAAAAAAAAACTGTAAAAAAATATTTTTTTCATATTTCAAAATTAAGAATTGATCAATGCTAATTAATTATTTTTTATTTAATTGGTTATTTAAGCTTTTACGTGGCAAAAATAAAATTGTTAATAAATAGTTATTAAAAATAAATCTTATTCTATAATAAGGAATTGTGTTTTAAAGTTCTTAAGTTAGCTAAAACAAAATCAGATACCTTGACAGACACTATCATCAACCTAGAAACCATCAATCCTACAGCATTCTTTGGTGTTAATAATGGAAAGTTAGATTTACTAAAGAAAAAATTTCCGCTGCTCAAAATTTTATCTCGTGGTACTCAAATTAAAATGAGTGGTGCACCAGAGCAAATTGAAGTTGCCAAAGAAAAAATTGAACTCATTATTCAGTATTTGGAGAGAAATGGTGATTTAGGTGAAAATTATTTTGAACAAATTCTTGGAGGAGATGACGCTGAAGCCATTGATAATTTTGTTGAAAAAAATCAAAATGATATTTTAGTATTTGGGCCCAATGGAAAAACTGTAAGGGCTAGAACTATTAACCAAAAGAAGATGGTTACAGCTGCCGATAAAAATGATATTGTTTTTGCAATTGGCCCAGCAGGTACAGGTAAAACCTATACTGCTGTTGCTTTAGCAGTAAGGGCT
>JANPAT010000446.1:0-2371 GCA_031430075.1 Chitinophagaceae bacterium
AAAAGTACAAAGTACGAAGTACAAAGGAATTAGAGTTAGTAAAGCTTGGGCAACACGACAAGAATTATATTATGGTTTTTCCGTTTTGTCATTTCGAGTGAGGAACGAACGAGAAATCTCTCAAAAAAAAGCAGATTTCTCAGGTAAGAACCTTCGAAATGACGACACAAATTTGTTACAACCAACTAATGAATTTGTTGTAAAAGAAAATGGAAATGACACAAAATTAATTCTTCAATATAAAGTTACCAAAGGGCAGCAAATATTAATAAAAACAGGCATTTCGACAGTTGATGCTGATGCTGCATTAAATAATTTGCAAGTAGAAAATCCATCATGGGATTTTGAAAAAATAAAACAACAAGCTAATAATAGTTGGGAGAAAGAATTGAGAAAGATAGAAGTTGCCTCACCCCAAACCTCTCCAAAGGAGAGGGAGAATTTAGTGGTGTTTTATACAGCTCTTTACCATTGTATGATTCATCCAAGTATACTGAATGATGTGGATGGAAGATACAAAGGCAGAGATGGAAAAATACACAAAGCAGAAGGCTTTAATTATTATACAGTTTTTAGTTTGTGGGATACACACAGGGCTTTACACCCTCTTCTAAATATTATTGATAAAAAAAGAAGTCATGATTTTATCATTACTTTTTTAAAGCAATTTGAACAAAGTGGCAGGCTGCCCATGTGGGAATTATGGAATAATGAAACCAATTGTATGATTGGCTTTCATAGTGTGAGTGTAATATTAGATGCTTATAGAAAACAAGTGATTACTAAAGAAGAACTTCAACAACTTTGGCCTGCTGTAAAAGCAGAAGCAATGAGTAATCGATTTGGATTAGATAAGTTCAGAGAGAAAGGATTTTTAAGTGTAGAAGATGAAAGTGAAAGTGTTAGTAAAACTGCTGAATATAGTTATGATATGTGGTGTGTGAGTGAGATTGCAAATGAACTTAATTTGAAAGAAGATGAAAAATATTTTAGAAAATATACAAATGCTTGGCAGGAATTGCAGAACCCTGAAACAGGATTTATGCAACCACGAAAAAATGGAAATTGGCTCATACCTTTTAGTCCATTTGAAGTAAACAATAATTACACAGAAGCAAATGCATGGCAATATAGTTTTTTTCATCCTCATGATACTTCAAGACTTTTTTTAATTGATAGTTTATTTAAGGTTTCGAACAAAACAAGTGGAAGAAGTCAAGCAGACATAACTGGCTTAATTGGGCAGTATGCACATGGAAACGAGCCAAGCCATAATTACATTTATTTATTAAATAATGAAAGTAGAATTAAGTATTTAAAATATGTATATGATAATTTTTACACCAATAAACCAGATGGATTAATTGGCAATGAAGATTGTGGCCAAATGAGTGCTTGGTATGTAATGAGTGCTTTAGGATTTTATCAAACATGCCCTGGTGCAAAAACTATTTCAAGTGGTTTGCCATTGTTTAATAAAACATTCATTCATCTTGAAAATGGCAAGTCAATAGATATTTTAAAAAAGCAAACCAATACTAAATTAAATCAAATAATATTTTTTAATGACCAAAAAAATTCAAAAGAATTACATTACACAACAAAAGATTTTTTAACAGCTCCAATTATTAAAACAAAAGTTACTAAACCATTCATAGATTCAATAGGAATTGAAATTACTGATATTCAAAAAACAGATGATAATAACACAAAAATATTTTACTCATATAACAATGATGTATTTAAAGAATATTCTAAACCATTTTACATAAAAAATAATGCAGAAGTAAAAGCATTTATAAAAAATGGTATTAGTTCATCAAACACTTCCACAGCCCATTTCTACAAACGTCCTCACAACTATTCAATTCAACTCAATTGCAAGTACAATAAGCAATACACAGCAGATGGTGATGATGGTATTATTGATGGACAATATGGAGATTTGGATTGGAGAAAAGGTGGTTGGCAAGGTTTTCAAGCACAAGATTTTGAAGCAATAATTGACATAAAAGAAGTGAAACAAGTTTCAGAAATCTCTGCCAACTTTTTACAAGACACTCGGAGCTGGATTTTGTTTCCAAAAAAAGTTGAGTTTTATATTTCAACTGATAATATCAATTTTACTTTGGTTGAAACTGTTGAAAACAAAATATCAGCAAGTGATTATAATAATCAAACTCAAAAAATAAAAATTCAAATTCAAAAAGAAAATACAGGTGGAAGATATATAAAAGTAAAAGCTTACAATTATGGAAAATTACCTGAATGGCATGCTGGCAAAGGAGATGATGCTTTTATTTTTATTGATGAAATCGAAATAAAATAAGCTGACAGTTGACCGTCAACAGTCGACCAAAAAACGTAAATC
>JANPAT010000447.1:0-11932 GCA_031430075.1 Chitinophagaceae bacterium
TGATTTTTTGCTAATTTTTAAATCTAAATTAAAAGAATAATAATCTTGATTTGGATAATACTTTCCTAAATCTTTAACTTCACTTAACAATTGCATTGTACCACAATTACCACAAAGCTGATAATTGAAAGGCTCTTGTAATCCTAGCTGAAGCTCTTTAAATACAAAGGTTGTATTGTTTTGATTATTATTACAAATAATGCAATTTGCCATTTTATTATTTATATTTTTTTATAATTCTGATATTCAAAAAATCTTCTTCCTGTTAAAGCAAATAATAAATTTTTGAATTTATCTTTTAATGAAATATTATTAAAACTTACATCATAATCAAACTGCCAATTCATTCTGTCTATTCTTTCTTGCATCACTTTTGGATGAGTTCCTTTAAATTTCTCTAATGCATCAATGGATGAAAAATCATAAGCTCCTAAATCTGTTTTATCATATTCCTCAGTATATTTATGTCCCTCCCAAAATTTAACACCTTCTTTTCTTTTAGCCATCATGGTTGAAGGTTCTTTTACCCAACCATAATGATACATATAAGCATCAATTTCTTTCACACAAAGCTTTTCATCATTTCCTTTTCTAAATCCCTGAGCATCTTTATAACTATAAATGTTTTTGTTATTCTTTATAATTCTGATTTCGTTTCTATACCATTTATTCGATGCTCCAATATAATCGTAAGAACCATAAAAATGATAATACTTGAACAATAAACCATCTACACTTTTGTCATCTTTATATTTCAGCATTGCAGCTCTTAAATTTCCAATTCCATCTTCATGAAAAACCTCATCGCCTTGTATATAAAAACACCAATCTGTATTTTCACCAATTGCTTGAAAAGCTTTATTGGTTTCATCTGCCAATACTGCACCTCCAGATTGTAATTTCTCATTCCAAATAGTATCAATGATTTTTATTTTTGTAGGATGAACTGAAGCTACTAATTCTCTCGTACCATCAGTACAATCTCCAATAGCAACAACTATTTCATCGCATAATGGCAAAATAGAAAGCAATGATTCTTTAATTGGGAAATCAAACTTTACAGCATTTTTTATAAATGAAAATCCAGTTACTTTCATCTTGTTAATTTGGTGTAACTATAAATGATAAATTGGTTCCAAAATGCAAATTTCTATTCAGCAATTTGGAAAAAAATGTTTTGTTTGATGCAGAATCTTTTCTACTATATGTAAAATAATCTAAAATTTTAAAACCGTTATTATCAAATAAAAATTTCATACTTTTTATAGTGGGCTCAAATAAATGATCGGGCGTTCTTGTTGCATCATTCCAACCAGATGAAACTCTCTTTTTTAATCCTAATTTATAAAACAAGTATTGCATTTTATTGCTAATTGAATGTTTGTGAGGTACATTCACTACTAAAACACCATTTTCACAAAGCATTTGTTTAGCCTTTTGCAACCACTCATTTGGATTAGGAATATGCTCTAAAACATGGCTCATGTGAATTAAAGAAAACTTGGATGGGTATTCAAAATTTTCGAATTGCACATTAAACACTTTAATGCCTAAATTTTGTTCAATAAAATTGCCCATTTTTTCAGATACATCAATACCAACACATAAAGGATAAATATCTTTTGCAGCAAATAAATAAGTTCCCATGCCACTTCCAATATCTAAAGTTGCTGTTTTATTTTTATCAAATTTAGTAATGTTCTTCAACTCATTTTTAAACATAGGAATAGAAGATTCATTCACTTTAGTAAACTCATCTAACTTTAAATTTTCTGCAAATTGATAATATGAGGCGTAAGCTCTATCAATAAATTCTTTGTTATAAGTTGGTCGTGGCGAAGAATAAATTAAACTACAATTTTTACACTCTACATAAGTATACTGCATTTTATGACCAAATTTCTCGTGAATACTTCTTGATAAAGAATAACAAAAAGGACAATCAACTTCCTCCCAAGATGAAGGAGTATACTCTTTTAATTCTGACATTACTATTTAATTGTGGTGCAAGATACAATCTAGCCTCTAAAATCTTTACTTTGCTGCAAGTAATTATTTTATTGAATGCATATTGCAATTGTACATAATGCCATCATTCCTGCACCAAAATATGGAGGTACAGAACGTGTAATTATTTGGTTAGGCAAACAATTAGTTGCGATGGGGCACAAAGTAACATACATAGTTCCAGCAGGTTCAAGTTGCCAGTTTGCAGATATTGTTTATTTAAACACAGCAGTTTCAATAAATAAAATTATTCCTGAAACCGTTGATGTAGTTCATATTCATTGTGGTGTTAATGAACTTCCTACAAAACCTTATATCATTACTCTTCATGGAAATATTAATGAAGTTTATGATTTTGATCAAAACACCGTTTTTGTTTCTAAAAATCATGCTGCTCGTTTTGGAAGCGATGTTTTTGTACATAATGGGTTAGATGTTGATGACTATGGCAAACCATCTTTCAACAAAAAAAAATATGTACACTTTTTAGGAGATGCAGCTTGGAGGGTAAAGAATGTTAGGGGTGCAATTAAAATTGCAACAAAAGCCAATATTCCATTGCATGTATTAGGAGGTGTGAGATTTAATTTTAATCAGGGAGTTCGATTAACCTTTAACCCATCAATACATTTTCATGGAATGGTGGGTGGTAAAGAAAAAAATAACTTTTTAGATCAATCGAGTGGGTTTCTTTTTCCGATTCTTTGGCACGAACCTTTTGGTATTGCAATAATTGAAAGTCTTTATTTTGGTTGCCCTGTTTTTGCAACACCTTATGGTTCTTTACCTGAAATGGTTAATGCTGAAGTTGGGTTTTTAAGTACAAAAAGTAATGAATTAATTGATGCAATTAAGCATATCGAGCAATTTGATTCAAAAAAATGCCATGAATACGTTATGGAGAATTTTACTCATGTTCAAATGACAAAATCTTATTTAAAACTTTATGAAAAAGTTTTAAATGGAGAAACTTTAAATAATCAACATCCTAAATTAATCACTCCACAAACAGTTAAGTTCTTAGATTTCGATTAGAATTTTGTTTTGTTTGTTTGTAAAAAGCAGAATTCTAACTTTGCTGCAATAATTTCTGAATGAAAAAATACATCGGTTTACTCAAATACTTAAAAGCATATAAGAAAAATATTCTTTTATACTTCTTAAGTGTAATTGCTTCCATCATTTTTAGCATTGTTTCAATAGCCATGCTTTTCCCTTTTTTAGAAATTATTTTTGGCACTAAACAAGTTATAGCAAATCAACCAGAATTATCACTCAACACATCAAGCATCATCAATTATTTACAATATTTAGTAAGTAGTTTAGTGCAAACAAAAGGTTCCACTTATACATTGGCAGCAGTTTGTATTTTTATTGTAACAACCATACTTTTTAAAAACCTGTTTTTATATTTTAGTTATTATGTACTTACTCCATTGAGAAATGGTTTTTCGATGAGAATGAGAAAAGAACTTTTTGAGAAAATTCTTGGATTGCCTATTGGTTATTTTACTGAACAAAAAAAAGGTGATTTAATGAGTAGATTAACCAATGATATGGCAGAATTGGAAACTGCTGTTGCTTGTACATTAGAAGGATTTATTAAAGAACCTTTAACTATTATTTTTTATTTGGCTGTTTTATTCTTTATCAGTTTCAAACTTTCTTTGAGCTTACTCATACTTTTACCTATTTCAGGTTTTATAATAGGTCGTGTTAGCAAGAGCTTAAAAAAACACAGTACTACTATTGCTGAAAAATATGCTGAAGGGTTAAGCATTACAGAAGAAACTTTATCAGGACTAAGAGTAATCAAATCCTTTACAGCAGAGCAATTCATCTCGAAGAAATTTTTTACATCTAATCAAGAATTATTTGTTGCTCGAAATAAAATTAATTTCAGAAAAGATATTGCTAGTCCTTTAAGTGAAGTTTTAGGTATTATTACCTTAAGCATTATTTTATGGTTAGGAGGAAGTTTAATTTTAGAAAATAAAGGGTTTAATTTAAATGGCTCTGCATTCATCACTTACATAGCCATTTTTACACAAATTATTAATCCTGCAAAAAGTTTAAGTAGTGCATTTTATGCTATGCAAAAAGGTACTGCAGCCTTACACAGAATTGAAAGTGTTTTACTCACAGAAAATAATATTGATGAAAATATTGGAGGGAAAAAACTAGAACAATTTTCATCAAACATAGAATTTAAAAATGTAGGATTTGCATACAACGATGTAAGTATTTTAAACAACATTAATTTAAAAATTGAAAAAGGAAAAACAATTGCCTTAGTAGGAAGTAGTGGTGCTGGTAAAAGTACATTGGCAGATTTAGTACCCCGATTTCATGATGTAACTAGTGGTGCATTATTAGTAGATGGAATTAATATTAAAGACTATAATTTACATAGTATTCGAAAACAAATGAGCATTGTTACCCAAGAACCTATTTTATTTAATGATACCATTGCAAACAATATTAAATTGGGTGTTCAACATGCAAGTATGGAAGCCATTGAAGAAGCTGCAAAAGTTGCCAATGCTTATTCTTTTATAATAAAAAAAGAAAATGGTTTTAATACAAATATTGGAGATAGAGGAAGTAAATTAAGTGGTGGCGAAAAACAACGTTTAACCATTGCTCGTGCTATTTTAAAAAACTCACCCATTCTTATTTTAGATGAAGCAACATCATCACTAGATACAGAAAGTGAAAGACTGGTACAGGATGCCATTAATAAAATGATGTTGAATAGAACAACAATTGTTATTGCTCACAGGCTAAGCACCATAAGGCATGCAGATGAAATAATAGTTTTAGATAAGGGAAATATTTCTGAAAGAGGTAATCACGATTCTTTAATGCAAACTAATGGCATTTATAAAAAATTAGTGGATATGCAAGAATTAAAATAAAGAATTGTGCTATGAATAAAACCAAAGATTTTATTTTTTCAGGGAAATTTTTATACGATAAAAAAGTATCATTTTTTTTATGGTTTGGTTTATCGATTGCAACTATTATTCAAAACCTTTCAGATATTGAACACAAAACCAATATTTATAAAATTTTTAAATACTCGTTTATACATGCTCAACAACAAGTAAATCTTTATTTACAATATCCTTTACAGCATGATGATGTTTTTTTATATGGGCCAACTTTTAGTTTTTTAATTGCACCCTTTGCTTTATTACCAGATTGGTTAGGTGTTGCACTTTGGGTAATTTTTAATGTATCCATTTTATTCTATGCAATAAAGCAATTACCAATAAAAGATATTTACCAAAATGCAATTTTAGTTTTAGCATCACACGAAATGATGAATGCTTCATCTTGGTTACAATTCAATGCAACGATTGCTGCTTGTATTATTTTAGCATTTGTTTTTATTGTAAGAGGCAAAGAATATGTAGCATTACTATTTATAGTTTTTGCAACGATTACTAAAATTTATGGCGTAGTAGCTTTTTCATTTTTCTTCTTCAGTAATAACAAAATAAAATTTATTTTTTGGACATTTTTTTGGTCAATAGTTTGGTTTATTGTTCCATTACTTTACATGCCTTACACATTTTTATTAGAAACTTATAACAATTGGTTTAATGCGTTGATGTATAAATCTACCAAGAATGTTACTGGAGTTTCCAGACAATATTTTTATCAAGATATTTCTGTGATGGGTTTAATCAGAAGAAATATTGATGCCAGTTTTAATAAAGATTCCATTGTATTATTTTTTGCTTCTATCATCTTTTTAATAAAATATACTAAATACAAATTCTTTAACGATATCAGATATCAATTGTATTTTCTTTGCTCTGTTTTATTATTTGTTGTCATTTTTAGTACAGGCTCAGAATCTCCTACTTATATTATTGCTTTTCCTGCTTGTTGCATTTGGTTTATATTACAACCTAGAAGTAAATGGGTAAATGCATTTTTTATATTTTGTTTGTTAATCGTAAGTTTTTCTTATTCTGATTTGCTTACAAAATACACTCGAGAATTTAGTATGCAACATTCATTAAAAGCTTTACCCTGCTTTATGTTGTGGCTCATCATCATCTATCAAATTTTAAGTAACCAATTTTTGAAAGTAGATTTGAAAAGAATTACGAATAATGAATAATGAATTTCGAATGTTGAATGATATTATGAGAAGTAATCATTATTAATCATTTATCATTAACAATTAATAATTAATAAAAATGTCAATACATAAAGAAGTTAAAAAAGTTACAACAAATACTTTGCAGAAAATGAAATTGCAAGGCGAAAAAATATCGATGCTAACAGCATACGATTATTCTTTCGCCAAAATTTTTGATGCTGCTGGCATAGATGTTTTGTTAGTAGGCGATAGTGCAGGCAATGTAATAGCAGGCTATGAAACTACTGTTCCTGTTACATTAGATCATATGATCTATCATGCACAAAGTGTTGTTCGTGGCATTCAAAGATGTTTGGTTGTTGTTGATATGCCTTTTGGAACTTATCAAAGCAATAGTGATATAGCTTTAGCATCGGCAATAAGAATTATGAAAGAAACTGGTGGTCATGCAATTAAATTAGAAGGTGGTGAAGAAGTAATTGATAGTATCAAAAAAATTGTAAGTGCTGGAATACCAGTAATGGGGCATTTAGGACTTACACCACAAAGCATTTATAAATTTGGCACTTATACTGTTCGAGCAAAGGAAGCAGCAGAAGCAGAAAAACTAAAAAGAGATATTAAAATTTTAGAAGAAGTAGGTTGCTTTGCAGTAGTGTTAGAAAAAATTCCAGCAACATTAGCCGAAGAAGTTACAAGTTCTGTTAAGATACCTACAATAGGTATTGGTGCTGGAGGGTCATGTGATGGACAAGTTTTAGTAATGCATGATATGCTGGGCATTACTACTGAATTTAAACCTAGATTTTTAAGGCAATATGCAAATCTTGGAGAACAAATTGATGCTGCAGTAAAAAAATATATTGATGATGTTAAACAAAAAGACTTTCCGAATGAAAGTGAGTCTTACTAATAAATGTTTATGTTGATGATGTTTCAATTCATTCTACTTTCTTGGTGTACAAATTTTATTCAATGGATCGTTGAATTAGATCAACATTTATTTCTTATCATCAATAAAAAATTAACTACCCCATTTTTCGATTGGCTCTTGCCAATAATGAGAAACTCAAATACTTGGATTCCGCTTTATGTATTAATCATAGTTTTTGTTTTCTATAAACTTAAACAGAAAGCATTCATTTGGATATTTTTTGCAATACTTACTATTGTTCTAACTGACCAGTTGAGTAGTCATGTAATAAAACCATGGATTGCAAGATCAAGACCATGTGCTGATATAAATTTTTCATCTCAAGTAAGATTATTGTTAGAACATTGTTCTGGTGGATTTAGCTTTACTTCATCACATGCTTGTAATCATTTTGGAATTACATTATTCATTTTCATAACACTTTTTCCATATTTAAAAAAATGGCGTTATTTGTTTTTAATATGGGCTGCTATAATTTGTTATGCTCAAGTGTATGTTGGGGTTCATTATCCTTTAGATGTTTTTTCAGGTGGAATTTTAGGTGCAGCAATTGGCTTTTTTACTGGAAAGTATTGTTCAACAAAATTATTTCCAAAACAAATTTTATAGAATGACAGAAAGAATTTTAATACTCGATTTTGGTAGTCAGTTTACACAACTTATTGCAAGATGTATTAGAGAAGCAAATGTGTTTTGCGAAATTATTCCTTACAATAAACCATTCACCATTGATGAAAAATTAAAAGGAATTATTTTAAGTGGAAGTCCTTTTAGTGTTAATGACACAAATTTTTTAGATTTTGATGTTGAACATTTGCATCAGCAACTTCCTATTCTTTCAATTTGTTATGGGGCTCAATTAACTGTTAAAAAATTTGGTGGCACAGTAAATAAAAGTAACAAAAGAGAATATGGCAGAGCATATTTAGATATTGTTCAACAAGATATTTTATTCAATAATGTCGAAACCAAAACACAAGTTTGGATGAGCCATAGTGATAGTATAGTTGAACTCCCAAAAGACTTTCAAATATTGGCTTCTACCAATGATATTCCAGTTGCTGCATACAAAAAGAATCATTCTAATTATCCATTGTATGGTTTACAGTTTCACCCAGAATTATATCACTCAACCGATGGTAAAAAAATGTTATTCAATTTTTTAGTTGAAGTATGTAATTGTACTTGTGATTGGACACCAAAATCTTTTATCACAGAAACTGTTGAACAACTCAAAAATCAAATTGGAAATGATAAGGTAATCATGGGTTTAAGTGGTGGTGTTGATAGTACAGTTGCAGCTTCATTAATTCATAAAGCTATTGGTAATAACTTAACTGGAATATTTGTTGATAATGGCTTGCTCAGAAAAAATGAATTTGAAGAGGTATTAACCAATTATAAAAACTTCGGATTAAATGTAATTGGTGTTGATGCTAAAGAAATTTTTTATAAAGAACTTGAAGGAATTGTTGACCCTGAACAAAAAAGAAAAATTATTGGAAAACTTTTTATAGAAATTTTTCAGCAGGAAGCCAATAAAATAAAAGATGCACATTTTTTAGGTCAGGGAACTATCTATCCAGATGTGATTGAAAGTATAAGTGTTCATGGACCCTCAGTAACAATAAAATCTCATCACAATGTGGGTGGCTTACCAGAAATTATGAAGCTGAAATTAGTTGAACCTTTACGATTATTATTTAAAGACGAAGTAAGAAAAATTGGCTTAGAAATGGGTATTAGTGCAGGTTTAATTCATCGCCATCCATTTCCTGGGCCAGGTTTAGGCATCAGAATTTTGGGTGCTGTAGATAAAGAAAAAGTAAAAATGTTACAAGAAGCTGATGCTATTTATATCAATGCTTTAAAAGAAAAAAATTTGTACAATCAAGTTTGGCAAGCAGGTGCTATTTTGTTGCCCATAAAATCTGTTGGTGTTATGGGAGATGAGCGAACTTATGAATTTACATTAGCATTAAGAGCTGTAACCAGTGTTGATGGCATGAGTGCAGATTGGAGCCATTTACCTTATGAATTTTTAGCAGATGTAAGTAATCAAATCATCAATCAGGTAAAGGGCATCAACAGAGTGGTTTATGACATAAGCAGTAAACCTCCAGCAACCATTGAATGGGAATAACACCAAAAAATTAATAAAATCTTAGGTATAGTTATATAAGCTTTTATATAATAAATTTGCTATCTTGCCTTTTTTCTATGAAAGCAAACTTCAAAATCAAATTCATAAATTTAAGCATTGGATTACTTTTGGTATTTTTTTCACAAACAACAATTGCTCAAAAAACTGAAAACAGAATTGCAGTTTTTGCACCTATTTATCTAGACTCTGCTTTTAATGGTAATACTTTAAAAATTTGGGAAAGTAGTTTGCCAAAAAATATGCTTCCGGGCTTAGAGTTTTTTAATGGTGTACAAATGGCAATTGATTCATTAAAAAGAGAAGGTATAAACAATATTACCATTGATATTTATGATTATAAAAGCAAAGGAAACTCTTTACAAGAAATTATAAAAAATACAAAAAATAAACTTGCTACTTCAACAATAATCATTGCAGCATTTAATAGATATAATGATATTAAAATTTTAGCTGATTATGCTTATCAAAATAAAATTCCTTTAATATCAGCATCTTATCCTAATGATGGTGGAGTTACTAATAATCCTTATTTCTTTTTAATAAATCCAACCATTCAAACTCATGTAAAAGCAATTTATAACAATATTATTGCCAATTACAGAAATACCAAAATAGTATATATTAAATGTAAAGGTGCTTTTGAAAACTGGGTTGATGATAATTTTTTAGAAAATGAAGAAATCACTTCTAAAGAAAAAAAAACAGTGCTTAAACCTATTACATTAATAGATACTTTTTCAACTAAAGAGCTATTGATCAACTTAGATAGTACAGTTAAAAATACCATTGTTTGTAACTGCTCAAAAGAATCGTTTGCACAAAAAATTGTCAGCGATTTATCAAATAATCAAAGTTACTCAACAACTGTTATAGGCTTACCTACTTGGGATGCATTTAATATTACCAATGAAGTTGAATATAAAAATGTGCCTATTGTTTACACTAGTGCATATAATTTTTCGAACTTAAATTTTAATAATTCGCATGTGGACTATATAACTAAAGCTTATGAAAATCAATATTACTTAAAACCAAGTTACCATTTCTTTAGGGGTTTTGAAACCATGCTTAGAATTGGTAAAACAGTAAGCCTATATAATGAAAATGCTATTACATTATTTTTTGATAATTTATTTAGAGTTTTTAATGAATTGAAAATTGAGCCCCACTATAATAAACTTAAAAACACTCAGATCGATTATTATAAAAACACTAAACTATATTTTATTAAAAAAATCAATGGACAGATTATTTCTGTAGATTAATTTTTAATTAAGCCTTCCCAAAATCATTTGATCTATTTTTTTAAATAAATGATATGGCTTGTATGAACGCCAGTCTTCCATTTCAACTAATTCAATTATTTGGTGTAGTTTTCTTTTTTTAAAATCATATTGGGTGGCTTCAGGCATATTCAACGCTACAATCCAACCATTCTCTTCATTTACTTCATCATTCCATTCTTCATAATAATCTTTATCACCACTATGAAAATTTAACACATTTTCTGCAATGAGAATAAACTTACAAATTTTATAGTCAAACAATTTATCAATAACTTCTCTTTTAAAAGTCATAATATCGTTTTCAATGGCATCGTTCCACTCTCCTATTAATTCAATCACACAAAAATTAAGTTCATAATCAGAATAAATATGTTTTAAGTAAAGTGTATTACTTCCAAACTCATCCCACTGTGGATGGATATAATAATTATAAACCGTTTTATCATAACTAAACTCGTTATGCTCTTTTTTATAAAAAGGAGAAAACCTATCTTCTTCAGAAATATAAATATGCCTCCAATTATAAAATGGTTCAATGGTATGCATTCAGCAAAATTGGTACATTTTAATCAAAAAAAATCCCTCGTTTGTTAACGAGGGATTAAAATGCAATTTAATTTTTGTTATTCAATAACAACTTTCTTTGTGTAAACTGTTTTACCATTTGAATCAACTAGTCGTACTAAATAAAACCCACTAGATGTTTTATTCATGTTAATTTTTTCTGTACTTGCACCATTTAAAGTTATAGATTTATTTTTTACAATTTTTCCATTAATATCTGCAACTTCTACAACATAATTCCCAGCATTCATTTTATTGAAACTGATATTAATATTTTTATTAATTACAGGATTTGGATAAACTTGTACATTATTTTCTAATGCAATTATTTCATTACTTGCAGAAGGTTTGCGTTGAAACACCAAGTTGCCATTTGCTAAATCAGAAACACTATACATTTCTCTTCCTCCCTTAATTACAGAAGCTTCAAGAGTTGATGGGTTAACTCTAAAATAACTGTCTGAAACAACTGCAGAACTTAAAATAATATTTCCTTCATCATCAGCAGCAGCACCATTTGTTGTAAATGTTGCAGGTAAATTAGTAATTACACCAACAAATTCTGCTTCCATTTTTGAAATATTGATTTTAAAAACATTATTACGCATGGTAATTAAATATAAATTGCCATAATCATCACCAATTAAATCTCCACCCCAACTTGTACATTGTGTATGAATACTGATGCTAGTATTTTTTCTGCTATCTCTTATTGCACCTAAATTAATTATCGAAGCATTAGCATTTGTATTAAATTGAATTAAACTATTAGCATCGTTAGTTAAAGCATAACCAACACCTGATTTACTAAAAGCCATTCGAGTAATAATATTACTTTCATCAATGTTTTTGGCTCCAGT
>JANPAT010000448.1:0-9198 GCA_031430075.1 Chitinophagaceae bacterium
AATCTCAAATTACAATACACAAATTTTAGATACAAGAAAAACAACCCCAAATTTTAGATTACTTGAAAAAGAAGCAGTACGAATTGGTGGAGGAAAAAATCACAGATTTGCTTTGTTTGATATGATGATGCTAAAAGATAATCATATAGATTATTGTGGAGGAATTACAAAAGCAATTGAGTTTGCTTGGAACTATAAAAAAGAAAATAATCTTGACATTAAAATTGAAATTGAATCAAGAAATTTAGCGGATGTTAAAGAAATTTGTAAAAATGGTATAGGAAAAATTGATAGAATTATGCTGGATAATTTTTCTCCAGAAATAATTATTGAAGCATTAAAACTTGTGAATAAGAAATTTGAAACAGAGGCAAGTGGTGGAATTAATTTTGAAAACATTATTAGTTATGCTCAAACTGGTGTTGATTTTATTAGTGTTGGAGCATTAACACATCAAGCAAAAAGTATTGATTTAAGCTTAAAAGCAAAATAAATTTAATCTGAATTTTATGAACAAAAACAAAATAAATAATTCAGGAATTGTTTTTAGTACGAACCCTGAGTTTAAGATTGAAGAAGAAAATGAAGGAATTAATACTTTACTAAAAAAAGAACAACCACTAAAAATTTTACTCGATAAAAAACAAAGAGCTGGTAAAATAGTAACTCTAGTTAATGGTTTTATTGGTAATGATAATGATTTGCAATCATTAGGTAAACAAATAAAATCAAGTTGTGGAACTGGTGGTTCTGTAAAAGATGGAGTTATTATAATTCAAGGAGATCATAAAATTAAAATTCATCAATGGCTAATAAAAAATGGTTATGCATTAAGCAAAATAACCTAAAATACTTCGCCTAAATTTACAAAAATGCCTCCCGAACCATCTAGACCAAATCCATAATCAATAGCTAAATTGGTTCTCGAATGTTTATTGAACTTTAACCTTACACCTGTTCCAAAGCCTGGAATAATTCTTTCAAATTTTTTACTCCCTATTTCTGTAAAGGATTGTGCATTTGCAAAAAGAACAGCACCTAAAAATTGATTTCTTGTGATATTAAATCTAAGTTCAGATTCTAAATAAATTAAATTTTGGCTACGAAATCTACTTTGAATATAACCTCTTCCCAAATTATTATTAGTATCCCAACCCGTACTGGGTAAATCTAAATAAGGTGGATTGCCATTTAAAGTTAGCCAATACATATTCCAAAAAGCAAGAGTGGTATGTTTATGGTCTAACCTAAAGTACTTTCTATAATCTAACATAAAAGAAGTCCAGTCTTCATCACTTCCCAAAAATTCTTTATTAAACCGTAAAATTGCATTAGCATAAAAACCCTTAGAAGAATTTATAGGATTATCTCTTCTATCTGTTAAAACATTAATATTAAAACCTGATGAATTAGATGTTGTACGATATCCATACTTATCATAATCACTAATAAAAGAATGCTGAGATTGTTCAATATTCCATCTTTTATCTAGCATATAACCTAATCCTAAATAGAGATTATGTTTAATTTTTTTGAATACTGTTCCATAAAATCTAATAAACGAATAATTCACTAAAATTGCCTCTTCCTCTTTTGAAAATCCTCCTAAACCATAAGTATCTTGTGGGTATATATAAAACCTTAAGTCACCACTAAAATTCCAATTATTATTTTTCGACCAAATTTCTGATTGAAGATAAAATTCTAATTGATTATATTGACTATAAGAAATACCTTGGACGATGGCTGATGTATTTGTTGAATCATTTTTTCCGTTTTTAAAAATCACATTGCCCGAAACATTACCTACTATACCACTTTGTAAGGTATAACCAATTACAGGAAGTACTGAAAACTCGTACTTTTTTTCAGATTTTTCCTTTTTAAAATCGGTTAGTTGTTTTTTTTTGAATATTTTTTTCGACAAGTCAATTAAGTCTAATGAGTCAATTGAATGGTTTGAAATAATAACATGTTTATATTGGTGATATTGATTAAAACCATGTGTTGAAATCAGAAAAGATAAGAACAGTAAACAACTAGTTTTAAGTATGAAAGAAAGATGCATTTATAAAATTACTTTTATTAAAGTGTTGCTTTTCTAAATACAAACGATATTTAAACTTAAAAATTACAAAAAATTAATATTTAGTATAAAGTAAAAAAATATGAAAAATTACCATTTTTTATCGTTTTAGCTATATATTGCACCACTTTTTGAAGAATTTCATAATTTTTTAACCAAAACAGCAAAAATGGACTTAAAGCAAATACACGAGTTAATTAAAATAGTTAATAAAAGTAATATTGGTGAAATCAGCATTGAAGATAAAGACGGCAAGGTTACTATTAAACAAAAAGAAGAACAAGTAGTTACTGTAGCTTCACCTCAACAAGTATATAATGTTGCACCTCAACAACCACAAGTTGCTCCTGCACCTTCGCCAATAACTACATCCTCTACCCCTCCACCAGAGGCAACAGCTGCTCCTTCAAATACGGTAACAATTAAAAGTCCAATGATTGGAACTTTATATAGAAAATCATCTCCAGATAAACCATCTTTTGTTGAAGTGGGAACAATGATTGAACCTGGTAAAGTGCTTTGTGTTATTGAAGCCATGAAACTTTTCAATGAAATTGAAAGTGAAATTAAAGGCAAAATAGTAAAAGTTTTGGTTGATGATTCGAGCCCTGTTGAGTACGATCAACCACTATTCTTAGTAGAACCAAGCTAATTCAACAATTCGACGATTAATTAATTAGCCAATAAATAGGCCTTGAATTGTCGAATTGCCATATTTTTTAATTGTCAAATTATATATTGTGTTTAAAAAAATATTAATTGCAAATAGAGGCGAAATTGCTTTAAGAGTTATTAGAACTTGCAGAGAAATGGGTATCAAAACTGTTGCAGTTTACTCCACAGCAGATAAAGATAGTTTACATGTTCGTTTTGCAGATGAAGCTGTATGTATAGGAAAACCAGCAAGTGTAGATAGTTATTTAAATATTCCTCACATAATGGCTGCAGCTGAAATTACCAATGCTTGTGCCATTCATCCTGGTTATGGTTTTTTAGCAGAAAATGCAAAATTTTCTCAAATCTGTGCAGATCATGATATAAAGTTTATTGGACCAACACCCTACATGATTCAAAATATGGGTGATAAAATAACTGCAAAAGAAACTATGATAAAGGCTGGAGTGCCTGTAGTTCCTGGAAGTGGTGGTTTGTTAGAAAGTGTTGATCAGGCAAAAGACTTAGCAAAAAATGCAGTAGGTTATCCTATAATTCTAAAAGCAACTGCTGGTGGTGGAGGAAAAGGAATGAGAATTGTTTGGGAAGAAAGTGAAATGGAACGTGCTTTTTCAACTACTAAAGCAGAAGCTGCAGCATCATTCAAAAATGATGGAATTTACATGGAAAAGTATGTTGAAGAACCTCGCCATATTGAAATTCAAATTGCAGGAGACCAATATGGCAAAATTTGTCATATGAGTGAAAGAGATTGTTCTATTCAACGTCGTCATCAAAAATTAGTCGAAGAATCTCCCTCACCGTTTATGACACCTGAACTTAGAAAAGCAATGGGAGAAGCAGCTATTAAAGCAGCACAAGCTATTAACTACGAAAGTGTTGGTACTGTTGAATTTTTAGTAGATAAGCATCGCAACTTCTACTTCATGGAAATGAATACTCGTATTCAAGTAGAACATTGTGTAACAGAAGAGGTAATTAATTTTGATTTAATAAAAGAACAAATAAAAATAGCTGCAGGAGAAAGAATTTCTGGTACCAACTACGAACCTAATATGTGTGCCATTGAGTGTAGAATTAATGCTGAAGATCCTTACAACGATTTTAGGCCATCTCCAGGAAAAATAACTTATCTAAATACTCCTGGTGGCCATGGTGTAAGAGTTGATAGTCATGTTTACGCTGGTTATGTAATTCCTCCATATTACGATAGTATGATAGGCAAAGTAATCACTATTGCAAGAACAAGAGATGAGGCTATAAATACCATGTATAGAGCATTAAGTGAATACGTAATTGAAGGTATTAAAACTACCATTCCTTTTCATCTACAATTAATGCAAAACGAAGAATTTAGAAGTGGCAACTTTACAACCAAGTTTTTAGACGGCTTTAAAATGAGTTAGAATTTTTCTAACCCAAGTATTGGCAATGTGTAATAATTTCTAAAAACAATTATTACACATTATTTTTTTATAGTTAAATTGTGGAAATGGAAAAAAAATTAGAAAGATTAAAACAACAAGCTTTAGAATATCATAGCAAAGGCAGACCAGGAAAAATAGAAGTTATTCCAACAAAAGAAGCAAAAACTCAAAAAGATTTATCATTAGCTTATAGCCCTGGAGTTGCAATTCCTTGTTTAGAAATTGAAAAAAATCCTGAGGATGCTTATAAGTACACAGCAAAAGGAAATTTAGTAGCAGTTATCACTAATGGCACAGCAGTTTTAGGTTTGGGCGATATTGGTGCACAAGCCAGTAAACCAGTTATGGAAGGTAAGGGTGTGCTCTTTAAAATTTTTGCTGATATTGATGTTTTTGATATAGAGATTAATGAAAAAGATCCAGTAAAGTTTGTTGAAATTGTAAAGTCATTAGAACCAACTTTTGGTGGGATTAATTTAGAAGACATTAAAGCCCCAGAATGTTTTTACATTGAACAGGAATTAAAAAGGCTTATCAAAATTCCTGTAATGCACGACGATCAACATGGCACTGCAATTATTAGTGCTGCCGCTTTACTTAATGCATTAGAATTACAAAAAAAGAAAATTGAAAAAGTACAAATTGTTGTAAATGGTGCAGGTGCTGCAGCTATTTCTTGCATAAAATTATACGTTGCCTTAGGGGTTAAAAAAAGTAATATAAAAGTTTTTGATAGCAAAGGATTAATTCATACTAAAAGAACAGATCTCGATGAGCAAAAACAAATTTTTGCAATTGATTCCAAAGACATGACTTTAGAAGAAGGCATGAAAAATTGTGATGTTTTTATTGGCTTAAGTAAAGGAAATGTTGTATCGAAAGACATGGTAAAGAGCATGGCAAAAAATCCAATTGTTTTTGCTATGGCAAATCCTGATCCTGAAATTAGCTATGAAGATGCAACTGATGCCAGAAAAGACATAATTATGGCTACTGGCAGAAGCGATTATCCTAATCAAGTAAATAATGTTTTAGGATTTCCTTTCATCTTCAGAGGTGCTTTAGATGTACGTGCAACAGCTATTAACGAAGCAATGAAGCTTGCTGCTGTAAAAGCTTTAGCCCAATTAACTAAAGAACCTGTTCCAGATATTGTAAATCTAGCATACAACAATAAAACTCTT
This sequence comes from Chitinophagaceae bacterium, assembly GCA_031430075.1. GTDB lineage: Bacteria > Bacteroidota > Bacteroidia > Chitinophagales > Chitinophagaceae > CAIVPM01. Next base: position 5,373 of record JANPAT010000448.1, read on the forward strand.
TCTTTTGGCAAAGATTATATCATTCCAAAACCTGTTGATCCAAGATTAATTTCTACTATTTCGCCTGCAGTTGCAAAAGCTGCAATTGAAAGTGGTGTTGCACAAAAAATTATTACCAATTGGGATAATTATGTTGTTGAATTAAATAAACGATTAGGACTGGATAATCAATTATTAAGAGTATTGGCAAATAAAGCCAAAAGAGACCCTAAACGAATAGTATTTGCTGAAGCTGATAATTTAAAAATTTTAAAAGCAGCAAGTAATATTTATGATGAGGGTATTGGTTATCCAATTCTTTTAGGAAATGAAAATAAAATTCAAAAAATTGCTGAAGAACATAGTATAGATATTTCAGATTTGCCAATTATTGATCCACGAAGTGAAGAAACAGAAGCCAAAAGAATGCAATATGGTGAATTATTTTTCAATAAACGTCAGCGTAAAGGCTTTAACCATTACGAGAGTTTAAAAATAATGAAAGATAGAAACCATTTTGGTTGTATGATGGTTGAAATGGGTGATGCAGATGCAATGATTAGTGGGTTAACCAGAAATTATGCTGATGCAATTAGGCCAAGTTTACAAATAATAGGCACAGAAGAAGGCGTTAAAAATATTGCTGGGATGTATTTGTTAATCACAAAAAAAGGACCTCTTTTCTTAGCAGATACAACTGTGAATTTCAACCCAACTGCAGAAGAATTAGCTGATATCACATTACTAGTTGCAAAACAAGTAAAATCGTTTGGTATTACACCAAGAGTTGCCATGTTAAGTTACAGCAATTTTGGTAGTAGCGATGGTGTTGAAGCAAAACTTGTTGCCAAGGCAACTGCAATTGTAAAAGCAAAAAATCCTTCATTAATCATTGATGGAGAAATGCAAGGCACACTAGCTTTTAATAAAGAAATTTTAAAAGATAATTATCCTTTTAGTACTTTGGTAGATAAAGAAGTTAATGTTCTTATTTTTCCAAATTTAACTGCTGGAAATATTGCTTACAATTTATTAAAGGAAGTTGCAGATGCCGAAACCATTGGACCAATTTTATTAGGCATTAAAAAACCTGTTCATGTTTTGCAATTAGGAGGTACAGTTAGAAATATTGTGAATATGGCCTATGTGGCAGTTTTAGATGCTCAACAAAAATGTGGATCTGATACCACTAAAGCTATTGAAAAATCTACTTGGTGGAAAAGAATGAAATCCAAAAAGAAATAAATCAAAATTATGGCATTAATAGCACCATCATTATTATCATGTAATTTTTTACATTTAGCAGATGATTGTAAAATGATTAATGAAAGCCAAGCCGATTGGTTTCATGTAGATGTAATGGATGGAAGATTTGTACCTAACATTAGCTTTGGTTTACCCATTATTGAACATATAAAAAAAGTTGCAACAAAACCATTAGATGTTCATTTAATGATTGTGGAACCTGAAAAATATGCAGCAGATTTTAAAGCTGCTGGTGCAGATATTTTAACGGTTCATATAGAAGCTTGTCATCACTTACACAGAAATATTCAGCAAATTAAAAACTTGGGTATGAAAGCTGGGGTAGCTGTAAATCCACATACTTCTATTACTTTATTAGATGATGTTTTAGAAGATATTGACTTAGTTTGTTTAATGAGTGTTAACCCTGGCTTTGGTGGACAAAAATTTATACAAAACACCCTTCACAAAATTTCTAAATTAAAAGATAGAATTATACAAAGAAATTTAAATGTTTTAATTGAAATTGATGGAGGCGTTACTGTTGAAAATGCATCATCAATAATTAAAGCAGGAGCCGATGTTTTAGTTGCAGGAAATACCGTTTTTAAATCTGCAAATCCAAAAGAAGCAATTGTAGCTTTAAGAAATATATAGTCATTCTTTTTTTATACTATACTTTCTTAAAATTCATTTTAACAAAATATTCTGCAAGTTACTCAGCCAATTTTGTGAATATTGATGAACTTAACATCATTATAAAAATTATTATATGAAAAAAATATTATTTAGCTTTTGCTTTCTTCTTTATCTCCATAGTTATGGTGCTGATGAAAAAACTACTATAAATGCCAATTTAAAATCAGCAACAGTTTTTAAATCAGGTGCAGAACTTACTCACACAGCATCTGCAAATCTTAAACAAGGTATGAGTGAATTATTGATAGAAAATATTGCCAATCAAATAGACATCAATAGTATTCAAATAAAAACTGCCAATGCTGTTACTTTAATGGGTGTTGAGTTTAGTAATAATTATTTGGCATCAACAGAAAAATCTCCAAGAATAAAAATGTTGGAAGATTCCATTCAAAAACTTCAGTCAGAAAGAGATAAGTTATATACAGCAACAGAAACCAATAACGAATTGTTTCAAGTGTTGAAATCAAACAGAGATTTAAAGGGCACACAAACAGGAATGAGTGTAACCGAATTAGCTAAGTTGATGGACTATTACAAAACCAAAATGCAGGAATTACAAGAAATTAAAACTTCTCTTTCTGATAGAATGAGAAAGATTGATGAACAAAAAGCAAAACTTCAAAATCAGGTCAATGAAGAAAATAGTAAAAACACTTCACAAGCAGGAAGATTAATTTTACAACTTTCTGTTGCTATTACAGGTAAGTATGATTTCACAATATCTTACATAGCTAACAATGCTTATTGGACTCCTTATTATGATGTTAGAGTTGACAATATTAAATCTCCACTTCAACTCATTACAAAAGCTAAAATTACTCAAACTACTGGAATAGATTGGAAGCAAGTAAAACTATCCTTATCTACTTCACTTCCATCTCAATGGGGTAATGCACCTATTTTAAGTGCTTGGTATTTGGCATATATTAATCCAATGGTGTATATGAGAGGTAATACAGCTGTAATGAACAGCATTCAGCCCATGATGAAATCTCAAAGCTTAGAAGAAGACTTGGCTAAAAAGACCTATGATTTAAAAATTAGAGGTAAATCATCCATAAATAATAGCAACGAACCTTTATACATTGTTAATGGTGCAGAAATGAGTAAAGAAGAATTTAGCAATATTGCTTCATCAGATATTAAATCTGTGAATGTATTGAAAGATGCTAATGCTACTTCAATTTATGGAGCTAAAGGAAATAATGGAGTAATTGTTGTTACTTTAAAAGAAGGCATGGATGACTATGTAACCATTACAGATAATACATTAAATCTTGCTTTCGATATCGATTTACCTTATGACGTACCCACTAATGGTAAAGCACAAACTGCAACAATTGCAACCAACGAAATTGCTGCAACCTATAAACATTATGCAGTTCCTAAATTAGATAATGATGTGTATTTATTAGCAGAAATTCCAGATTGGGAAAAACTGAATTTAATGCCTGCAGAAGCTAATATTATTTTTGAAGGTACATATGTTGGCAAATCTTTTATCGATCCTAATAACACTTCAGATACTTTAAATTTTACATTAGGTAGAGATAAAAGAGTAGTTATTAAAAGAAATAAACTAACCGATTTTAGTAGTGTAAAATTTTGGGGTAGCAACAAATTACAACAATACACTTACGAGATCACTATAAAAAATACTAAAAAAGAAGCCATTGATCTTTTATTGAAAGACCAATATCCATTAACTACAAACAAAGAAATTGAAGTAGAATTAATTAGTAATGGAGGTGCAGAAGTCAATACAGATTTAGGAATTTTAAATTGGCAATTAAAACTTGCAGCAGGAGAAACTAAAAAAATCAATTGCAGCCGATTTTGAGAATCAGGTTCAATTATTACAACAATCAAATACTGCAGCAGAAGAAAAATTAAAAGAATC
>JANPAT010000449.1:0-1949 GCA_031430075.1 Chitinophagaceae bacterium
CTATCACTCTCCTTAGCTTTGTAGCATGTTATTGTTGAAGAAAATATTTTATTGTTGCTTTTTTATTTTAGTCGTAAACAATATTGCTTTCTCTCAATGCACTACTCCAATTACTACTTTTCCTTATATTCAAAATTTTGAAACTAGTAATGGTAATTGGACTACTGGAGGAACAAATTCAGATTGGGCTTATGGAACACCTGCTAAAACAGTAATTGCAAATGCTGCAAGTGGAACAAAGTGTTGGATTGTTGGAGGATTAACCGGAAATAATTATAATAATGGACAAAACTCTTGGATCGAAAGTCCTTGCTTCGATTTATCTGGTTTAACTAATCCAATTCTTTCATTTAAAGCTTTTTGGGAAACCGAAAAAAAATATGATGGTGCAGGTTTTAAATTTTCTACTGATGCTGGTGCAAGTTGGCAAACATTGGGTTCTTTTCTTTCAAATATAACATGCTTTGGCAGTAATTGGTTTAACACTAATATAATTACTTCGTTAGGTACTGATGGCTGGAGTGGAAATATTCAGCCCACAAGCCCATGCCCTAATGGTGCAGGAAATGGAAGTGGAGCTTGGGTTACAGCAAAACATACATTAATAGGTTTAATAGGACAAACATCGGTAAAATTTAGATTTACTTTTGGTGCAGGAACTCAATGTAATGCCTATGATGGTTTTGCTATTGATGATTTTACTATCATGCAAGCTCCTATTTTTAATGTAGATTATTATTATAATTGTTTAGGCAATTATGCAGTTGAATTTAATAACAATTCCACTTTATGTGCAAGCAGTTTTTTATGGAACTTTAATGATCCGAATTCATTATCAGATAGTATATCAACTTCAGAAAATCCTACTCATATTTTTTCTGCACCTGGTATTTATAATGTAAAATTAACAGTTACTTACCCTGGTAATATATCAGTTAGCAAAACACATCAAGTAACTATTATAGGCGTAAATACAACCATTAACTCAACAATTTTATGTAATGGCAATAACACTGGATCTATTACTGCTACTGCATTTGGTGGTACAGGATCTTACAACTATTCATGGAATACAACACCAACACAAACCACAGCAACAATTAATAATTTAACTGCTGGTTCGTATACTGTTGTTGCCAGTGGAAATAATATGTGCAGTATTTCAAAAACAATCAGTTTAACTCAGCCTCAACAACTCAGTGTAATAGCTACAATAAAACCAAACATTTGTAATAGTTTAAATGGAAGTATATTATTAAATGTTTCAGGAGGAAAATTGCCTTACCAATTCAATTGGTCAAATGCAACAACTTCAAATCCTTTAATCAATGTAATGGCTTCAACATATAATGTACAAATAAAAGATAGTAATGCTTGTGTATTGAATATTTCAAATCTAGTTTTAAAAGATTCAACAAAAAATATAAGCATTTATTTAGGTAAGGATACTGCTTTTTGTCCAGGCAATCAACATACTTTAAACCCAGGAAATTTTAGTCAGTATTTATGGCAAGATAATTCTACTCAACCAACTTATACTGTAATACAAACAGGCACATATTCTGTTTCTGTAATAGATAAAGATGGCTGCAAAGCTTTTGATGCTATTGAAATTACTGTAGATTGTAAAGATGTTTTTTTTCCTACTGCATTTACACCAAATGGAGATGATAAAAACAAAACCTTTGGTGCTTTAGGAAATATTTTAGCATTAACCAATTACTCATTATTTGTTTATAATCGAAATGGAGAAGTACTTTTCACCACAACTAATCCTTTAGCAAAATGGGATGGCACTAATAAAGGAAAAATGCTTGACAATGGAACTTATGTTTGGTTTGCTAATTACTCCATCAATAACCAACCTTCACAAATTCAACAGGGTACCATTGTTTTAATGAGATAAGTTTTTTATTATTTTTATATTTTAAAAAAAAATCGATTTGATA
>JANPAT010000450.1:0-2813 GCA_031430075.1 Chitinophagaceae bacterium
CCACGCTCTGGCCGCGACCCGAACAGCTTGCGGAACAGCCGCCGCGCGGCGATCAGCAGCGCGATGGCGAGCGCCAGCAGCACCCCGGCAATTGCAGTCGCGGTCAGCGGATAGGCATAGGCGAGGTAGAGCAGACCGGTGGTCGCCACGTCCTCGGCGGTCGAGACCACCATGTTGCTGAACGGCTCGGGGCTGGCATTGACTACCGCCCGCGCCCCGGCCTTGCCGCCGTGCGCGAGCAGCGAGGCCCCGCCGCCCAGAATGAAGGCAATCGCCTGGGTCGCCGGATCGGACGGATCGATCACCGCCAGCGCCAGCATTGCGCCGCCGAGCGGCCGGATGAGAGTGTGGACCGTGTCCCACAGGCTGTCGAGCCAGGCGATCTTGTCGGCGAAGAACTCGGCCAGCGCGGCAAACCCGGCGATTCCCATCACCCACGGATTCGCCAGCGCCTGCAGCGAGGCAAGATGTTCGGGCAGCGGCAGGTATCCCATCCGCATCGCGAAGCCGGTCGCCAGCACGCACAGATAAAGCCGCCAGCCCGCCAGTAGCGTAACACTGCCCGCGATGCCCAGAATCTCGATCAGGCCCAGATGCTCGGTCATGCCGCGTCTCTCCCAATGGCCGGGGGGAGAGGATGCGCGATGAACTCACCGCGCGCAAGCGATCCGCGCGTCAGCGGCAGTCGAGCGCGGGATCGAGCGCCAGCCCCGGCTCCAGCTGGACCCCGAAGCTGTTGAGCATCATCGAGACCTGGGTGTACTGGCCGACCGTGAAGACGAGGTCCATCCGGCCCTTGTCGCCCAGTTCGGCCAGCGCGGCCCACGTCGCATCGGTCACGAACTGATCGCTCACAAGCTCGTCGCAGGCGGTCAGGAGCGCGCGATCGAGCGGGCCCCAGGCGGGGTCGCCCGGTCCCGCCTTGATCCGCTCGATCTCATCGGCACGCAGCCCGCCACGCAAGCCGATGGGCAGGTGCTGGGTCCATTCATAGCCCGCCTTGCAGGCAAAGCCGGTACGCAGGATCGCCAGCTCGCGGTTGCGCTCGCTCAGGCTGTTGCGCTTCGAAAGGACATAGCCGCCCCACGCCAGGAAGCCCTTCAGTGCGCGCGGCGCGCGCGCCATCGTCGCAAAGATGTTGAGCACCGGACCCCGTTCGCTGAACGGGGCCAGCACTTCGGCCGCTTCGGCATCGAGCGCGCCCGGATCGAGCGGCGCTATACGCGGAGCCGCCAGTCTCATGCCTTGGGCTGCATCAGAGCACCTCGAACAGCCCGGCCGCGCCCATGCCGCCGCCGACGCACATCGTCACCACGACGTACTTCGCGCCGCGGCGCTTGCCCTCGATCAGCGCGTGCATCGTGCAGCGCGCACCGGTCATGCCATAGGGGTGACCGATCGAGATCGAGCCGCCGTTGACGTTGAGCCGGTCGGCAGGGATGCCGAGCGTATCGCGGCAATAGAGCACCTGCACTGCGAAGGCCTCGTTGAGCTCCCACACCCCGACGTCGTCCATCGCAACGTCAAAGCGCTTGAGCAGCTTGGGCACCGCGAACACCGGCCCGATGCCCATCTCGTCGGGCTCGGTCCCGGCGACCGCCATGCCGACATAGCGGCCCAGCGGAGCCAGACCGCGCTTGGCGGCAAGCCCGGCTTCCATCACGATAACGGCAGCAGAACCGTCCGACAGCTGGCTGGCGTTACCGGCGGTGATCGTCCCGTCGGGCAGCACGGTCTTGAGGCCGTTCAGCCCTTCGATCGTGGTATCGGCGCGGTTGCCTTCGTCCTTGGTGAGCGTGACTTCTTTCTGGGAAGTCTCGCCGGTGGCCTTGTCGGTGACGTTCATCGTGGTGGTGGTGGCGACGATCTCGTCATCGAACTTGCCTGCGGCCTGCGCGGCGGCGGTGCGCTGCTGCGACTGGAGGCCGTATTCGTCCATCGCATCGCGGGTGATCCCGTAACGCTTGGCGACCATTTCGGCGGTCTGCAGCATCGGCATGTAGATCGACTTGTGCATTTCCATCAGCGCTCGGTCGGGGGCGACGCGCATCTCGGCGGTCTGGACCATACTGATCGATTCCTGCCCGCCGGCCGCGACCACATCCATCCGGTCGATCACCACCTGCTTGGAGGCGGTGGCGATGCTCATCAGGCCGGACGAGCATTGCCGGTCCATGCTCATCCCCGATACGGTGACCGGCAGGCCAGCCTTGAGCGCGACCTGGCGGGCGATGTTGCCGCCTTGCGACCCTTGCTGAAGCGCCGCGCCCCACACCACGTCGTCAACCTCGGCGCCTTCGATCCCGGCGCGGGCGACCGCTTCGGCAAGCGACAGCGCGCCGAGCGAAGCGCCCGGAGTAGCGTTGAAAGCGCCGCGATAGGCCCGGCCGATCGGGGTGCGGGCGGCGGAAACGATGACTGCGTCACGCATGATGTATTCCTTGGTTTAGTGAGTTCGAGCCGAGCCCGGGGAGCAGATGGTCAAACGAAAAACTGGGTGATCCACTCGGTGATCAGCGCGGGCTTGTCCTCGCCCTCGATCTCGATCGTCACTTCGTTGGTCTGCTGCCATTGGCCGGGGCGCTTCTCGATCAGTTCGACCAGCTTGGTGTGGCTGCGCACGCGCTTGCCCGACCGCACCGGCGAGATGAAGCGGGTCTTGTTGCCGCCATAGTTGACGCCCATTTTGACGTTGTCGATCCGCGCGCCCTCGGTCATGCCGCCGAGCACCGGCAGCAGCGACAAAGTGAGGAAACCGTGCGCGATGGTTCCGCCGAACGGGGTCAGCTTGGCTTTCTCGGCATCGAGATGGA
>JANPAT010000451.1:0-2562 GCA_031430075.1 Chitinophagaceae bacterium
TGAAGCCTTGGAGCCACATATCGATACTTTAACCATGCAAATTCATCATGGTAAACATCATCAAGCTTACGTAGATAATTTAAACAAAGCTATTGCTGGTACTGAACATGAAAACAAATCTTTAGAAGAATCAGTTGCTAATGCTGGTGCAATTTCTGCAGCTGTTAGAAATAATGGTGGTGGACATTGGAATCATACTTTCTTTTGGGAAAGTTTAGCTCCAAATGCAGGTGGTACACCAACAGGTGATTTAGCTACAGCTATTGGTGCAACTTTTGGAAGTTTCGAAGAAATGAAAACAAAATTTGCTGCTGCTGGTGCAACTCGTTTTGGAAGTGGCTGGGCTTGGCTTGGTGTTAAAGATGGTGGTTTAGCCATTTGTTCAACACCAAATCAAGACAATCCTTTAATGGATGTAGCAGAATGTAAATGCACCCCAATATTAGGAGTTGATGTTTGGGAACATGCTTACTATTTAAAGTATCAAAACAAACGTGCAGATTATTTAACTGCTATTTGGAATGTAGTGAATTGGAACAAAGTGGCTGAACGATTTAGATCAGCAAAATAATTTTTAAATATTACCTTATTCAAAATCTCCTTCAATAAAAGGAGATTTTTTTTACTCTACATTTGCCTTATGAAAAAGTTATATTATTATATATTATTCTTTGTTATACTAGTTGGTTTTTTTTGGTTAATGTTATCGCAATACACACCATGGTTTAATCAAAGTGCTATTAGCAAAAGAGGTACTGTACAACCTTTTCAATTCATTAATCAAGATAGTGCAAGTTTTAACAATGCAGATATGTTAGGCAAAGTTTGTGTAGTTGAATATTTTTTTACTACGTGTGCAGGCATTTGTCCTAAGATGAATAAAAACATGAAAGAAATTTATGAGCAGTTTAAAGATGAAAATAATTTTTTAATTGTATCACATACCTGTCAACCAGAAGTAGATTCAATTCCTTTACTCAAAGCATATTCAGAAAAAATGCAAGCCAATACAAACAAATGGACTTTCATTACAGGAAGTAAAGACAGCTTATACAAAATGGCTCGTTTTAGTTATGGTTTAGATGATCCTAAAAATGCTGTAGAAAATATTAGTGACGATTTTATTCATACACAATTTTTTGCACTTATTGACAAAGCAGGAAATGTTAGAGGTGGTGTATATGATGGATTAAAGAAAGATGAAGTGGAGCAATTAAAAAAAGATATTAAACAATTATTGAACGAAAAAAATCCTATAAAAAATTTTAATGGAGTGTTTAACTAAAAGAATCAATTAATAATTGTGCTTTCTTCTCTCCAATTACTTCAGCTAAATTTTTAAAACTTTGTTCTTTAATTTTTTTGATGGATTTGAATTTTTTTAAAAGAGCAGTAATTGAACTTGGTCCTAAGCCTTTAATATTTTCTAACTCATTTTTTATAGCACCTTTGCTTCTTTGGCTTCTGTGAAAAGTAATTCCAAAACGATGTACTTCATCTCGAATTCTTCGAATAAGTTTTAATCCTTCGCTATTCCAATCTAATTTAATTGATTGCTTATCTCCTTCAAAGAATAATTCTTCTTCATTCTTTGCCAAACCAATTACAGTAAATTTTCCTTTCAATCCTAATTCATTAACTCCTTCAAGTGCTGCACTTAATTGCCCTTTACCACCATCAATAATCACTAATTGAGGAAATAGTTTTTCTTCTTTTACATATCTGCCATAGTGCCTCAATAAAGTTTCTTTCATAGAAGCAAAATCGTTTATACCACTAACGGTTTTAATATTAAATTTTCTATAATCAGATTTAAAAGGTAATCCATCTCTAAAACACACACAAGCACTTACCGGAAAGCTTCCTTGAAAATTAGAATTATCAAAACATTCTATATGTGTTGGAATTTCTTTCAATTGTAAATTGGTTTGCAATTCTTTTAAAATATCATACAGCTGATCTGAACTTTTATCTTCAATGTGAGTAATTTTTCTTCTTCGCAATTCTTCTTTATAATAATTTACATTTTTAAGAGATAGTTCTAATAGCTTTTTCTTATCGCCTGCTTTAGGAATTGTAATGGTGATATTTTGTTGAGGATAATCAACTTCAAAAGGAACAATAATTTCTGTTGATATACTATTAAAAGCATCTCTCATTTGAGCAATGGCAAAACTTAAAGTTTCAGCTTCGGTTTCGTCTAACTTAGTTTCTAATTGTTGAGTATGTGTTTGAACAATTGTGCCATTATTAATCATTAAATAATTTACGTAAGCATTTTCATTTTCTTTTAAAATACTAAATACATCTGCATTAGTAACATTCTTACTTACAACCACAGATTTTGCTTGATAGTTTTGTAAGTGTTCAATTTTCTTTTTTAACTATTCTGATTTTTCAATATTTAATTGTTGAACCAACACATCCATTTCTGCTTTGTAATGTTTAATTACATTAGCAACATTTCCTTTTAAAATTTCTCTTAAATGTTGTTACCCTTCTGCATATTGCTTTGCAGTTTGATAGCCCTCACAGGGTCCACTACAATTTCCTAAATGATAT
>JANPAT010000452.1:0-5236 GCA_031430075.1 Chitinophagaceae bacterium
TGATTACTGGTTTTTTAATTCGATCAAGAGGGTTTGCTGAAGAATCTGGTCATTATGGATTTATGATGGAATTGTTTGCACCAATAAGTGTGTATTATTTGTACTTTAGTAAGTATTGTAATTACTCCAATACACTAAAAAACATTTTTACTTTTTGTATTGTTCTTTCAATAATAACTTCATTCAGTGTTTCAACTTTTATATTGTTACCTTTTTGTTTGGTGCTCTCATTGATTATAAAGTTTAAACTAATTAGTAAAGCAATAGTTCAACAAGCTAAGAAAATAATTATCACACTTGTTATTTTAATAATAATATGGCAAGTAATTAATTTATTTATTCCACTGAATGAAATACTGCTAATAACTTTGGATGAGAAATTTAATTCTTTCTCATTAAATGATAGATTAGAACGCTCAAATTATTTTTGGAACACTTTTCCAAAGCTTCCTTTAGAAAATATTTTGTTTGGTTCTGGTCCTAGTTGGTATAAAATACTTGGACTAGATGAGAGTTTTAGTTTCTTATCATTGTATCAAACTATCACTTTTGAAAATGGTTTATTTGGGTTGCTTTGTATAGTTGTATTTTTTTCATCGATTTTGGTAAAATTGTTTCGAATAAAACATACAATTAGTATTTTCTTTTTTACTTCATTTCTATGTGGCATTTTACATTATAACAATATTTCAAATTATTGGTATCCTTGGTTTTGGTTTTTGATTTCTTTTATCATGTTTTATTATTATTCTTTTAGTTTAAAAAATGAAAATGAAAACTAAAGTTATTCATGTTATTTCCTCTATGCAATTAGGAGGAGTTGAGAAAGGAATTAACTTATCTATAAAAGAGTTAAGCGATGTCTTTAATTATAAGGTGCTTACTTTAACAAATAATAATACCTTTTATAATGAAAACGATTCGAACCACTTTTTGTTTTCAAAGAAGAAATTTGTCGTTTTCTCACTGCTTTCATCTTTGTTACAATTAAAAAAAGAGCAACCAGATTTTATTGTCTCTTCTCTTTGGAAAAGTGTTGCTTTTAGTATAATATATAAAAAATTCGTTAACAAAAAAGTGAAGCTGATTGCTTTTATACATTCTGAAAAATATTTTCATTTATTCGATAAGATTTTTACAAACCTAATTCTAAAATATGCTGATGTTATTGCTTTTGACAGTAATAACACGCTTAAAGTACTCAAAGCGAAGAATAGATTAACCCAAAACTTATTTATTATTCCTTATATTTTTAATAATCAAAAACAAGTATCAAATGAGGTTAGTAATCTGCCAATTAAATTTTTATTTGCTGGTCGTTTAGATGGAATAAAAAATTTAAGTGCTGTGTTAGATTTTTTATCTGTATTTAAACAAACTCAAAATGAATTTATTTTCCATATTTATGGGGAAGGAAAAAGCAGTTATTTAAATCATTTGAAACAGCGAATTAACTTATTAAATCTTTCAGAAAATATTAGCTTTAAAGGATCTTTTGGAGCGAATGAAACTTCAAAAATTTATTCTCAATATCATTTTTATATTCAGTTTAGTAAAAATGAGGGCATGGCTATGAGTATTGTTGATGCAATGATTCATGGCATCATACCTATTGCAACACCTGTTGGTGAAATTAAGAATTATATAACCCACTTACAGAATGGAATTTTAATTGAGCATAATTTAAACGATGAAAATTATAAAGTACTTGCTCAAACTATAATGGATTTATATAATAACTTTCAAGAATTTAGTAGATTGAAAAACAATGCTAGCAATTATTTCAGCAATCAAAAAAACTATATTCAATCTTTTAAGGAAATGATTGATACTCTTAATCGATAATTTTTTATCTAAAATATTAAAGTGAAAAGCAATTATTTAATTTTAATAGCAAAAGGAGATTGCATATGTGCTGTTCAGATTTATGTTAAAGAATTGTCTATTAATATAAAAAAAATGGCTATATGATTTCTATTGGCTTTGCTCTCCAGGGAATTACTTGACTAGCTTAAAGAACAAAATAATTTCATATTCACTGCATAACTTATTTTAAATTGCTTATATCACTTTTTATTTTTTATCTTATACTTATTTTGGTATTTATCAGTAAGGCTGCTTTTTTTAAAAACTCTGGGATAAAAAGAAATTTAATAATTATTATATTCATCACAAAGGTTTTAGTGGGCTTTTTTTATGGGTTTTATTTTTCATTACCTGCTCAATTATTAAAAGCAGATACATGGGACTACTTTGCTCAAAGCAAAATTGAAACAAATTGGCTTCTTGAAAACCCAAAAGCATTTATTGCAGATTTATTTAATAATCATTATCAATCAACAGGCAACTTATTTACAGGCTCTTATTCATTTTGGAACGATTTAAAAGCTACTTTTTTTATAAAAACCTTGGCCGTTTTAAACATTTTTACAAATAAAAATTATTATATAAGTATTCTTTTTTTTAACCTAGGCTTTATGTTTGGAGGAGTTGCTTTTTTTAAACTTTTTAATGAGAATTTTGAAATTAATAAATGGCTATTACTTTGGGCCGTTTTTTTTATACCAACTTTTTTATTTTGGGGTAGTGGTATACATAAAGATGGGATTGTATTTTCTGCAACAGCTATTAGTATATATTCATTAAATAGTATTTTAGTAAAGGGTGTTTCTTTTCAGAGAATAGCATTGTTGGTGTTCTGTTTAGCATTAATTTTCATACTTAGAAATTACTATTTATTAGCAATAATACCTGCTTTCTGTAGCTGGGTTTTAACTTATAAATATAGCATAAATCCAAAACTTGTTTTTCCAATAATGATAATTTTTTGTCTAAGTATTTTTATTTTTTCTAACACTTTTTATTTAACAAAAGATATCAGCAAATCTGTTGTTGCTAAACACAATGAATTTTTAACTTTAGAAGGCAACACCAAATTTGAAACTCCAAATTTAGAAAATACTACAAGCAGCATTGTATCTTACTTTCCTTTTGCAATGCAAGCTGCAACGGCAAGACCTTTTATTTCTAATGTAAAATCAACAGCGGAAATGTTTATTGTTATTGAAAATTATTTTATTATAGCATTGGCTGTTTTTGCTTTAGTATTTATTTTTTACAAGAAAAGAATTTTCTTAAATTCCCCAATTATTTGGAGTTGTATAACAATTGGTTTTTTTCTTTTACTTTTTATTGGATATACTGTTTGCTTTGAAGGTGCTATAGTCAGATATAGAAGTATAACTCTTCCGTTTTTGATTGTACCTTGTTTAATAATTCTTTTTGGTAAACTAAAACCCATTAATAAAGAAAAATTAATCAGTGGTAATTAAATGTAAGTATTCTAATTCTGGCAATTCTAATTTTACTTTCTCAATAAATTGAAAAAGAGACCATCTAATTAATGCGAAAATTTCTATTTATAATCACAAAAGGAGACAACATTGGTGGTGCTCAGATTTATGTAAAAGAATTGGCTATACAATTAAAAAAGGATGGACATGAAGTAATTGTTGCTACTGGATCAGAAGGTGTTTTAACTCAAAAGTTAAAAGACAATCAAATTCAGACAATTATTTTAAAAAATTTAGAAGTATCTATTCATTTGTTGAAAGATGTAAAAGCTGTTTTCGAACTTAAAAAAATTATAAAACAAATACAGCCTGATTTAGTTTGTATCAATTCTTCAAAATCGGGTTTTGTTGGAAGAATTGCATGTTACCTTGCTAAAACTAAAAATGTTTTTGTAGTTCATGGGTGGTCTTTCACTGATGGATTACCTATTCATAAAGTTGTTTTGTTTAAGTTGTTAGAGCGAATGATTAAATCCATTAGTCAATATTGGATTTGTGTTAGTGATTTTGATTATAGATTGGGATTGCAATCAAAAGTGATTCAGCCAAGTAAAACAAAAGTGATTAAGAACGGTATAACTGATAAGCACTTGCCACATATCAATTCACTAAAATTAAATGTTACACAAATAGTATTTATAGCTAGACATGATTATCAAAAAGATCATCTAACTTTTTTTAAAGCTATTCAAGAGATTGATAATATTAACGTTTTTTTATTAGGCGATGGACCTCTATTTGAATACAACCAACTTTTTGCAAAAAAAATAAATATTGAAAGCAAACTCCAGTTTTTGGGTTTTCAAAAGAATGTAGATGAATATTTATCTAAATCAGATATTTTTGTTCTCATTTCAAATTGGGAAGGATTTCCAATTTCAACTTTGGAAGCAATGAGTGCAGAATTGCCCATAATTGTGTCCAATGTTGGAGGAGCTGCAGAAGCTATTGAGAATTGTAAAGAGGGTTTTGTAGTAGAGAAAGGAGATGTGAAAGTGCTTCGAGAAAAAATTAATTACCTAATTAATAATCCTACGAAAAGGGTTGAAATGGGGAAGCTAGCTAGGAAAAAATATGAAACATCATTCGCTTATTCAAAAATGTATTCAGATACATTTGAATATTTTGAAGAAATAATTAAATGTCAAAATAGAAATTAAATTAAGAAAAAAGGAATCAATGAAAATCGCACTTATTACAGGTATTACAGGTCAAGATGGTGCTTATCTTGCAGAATTTTTATTAAAAAAAGGGTACAAGGTTCATGGTATTAAAAGAAGAAGTTCTTCTTTTAATACACAAAGAATTGATCACTTTTACGAAGACCCTCATATACCCAACAGGCACCTAACCTTACACTATGGCGATTTAACTGATAGTACTAATTTAATTAGAATAATTCAAGAAGTGCAGCCCGATGAAATTTACAATTTAGCTGCAATGAGTCATGTTCATGTAAGTTTTGAAGAACCAGAATATACTGCAAATGCAGATGGAATAGGTACTTTAAGAATTTTAGAAGCAGTCCGTTTATTAGGCTTAACTAAAAAAACAAAAATTTATCAAGCATCAACTTCAGAATTATATGGCTTGGTGCAAGCTGTGCCACAAAGTGAAACTACTCCTTTCTATCCTCGGTCTCCATATGCAGTTGCAAAATTGTATGCTTATTGGATTACAGTAAACTACAGAGAAGCATACGATATGTTTGCTTGCAATGGTATTTTATTCAATCACGAATCTCCAAATAGAGGCGAAACATTTGTAACTCGAAAAATAACTATGGCAACTGCTAAAATTGCTTTAGGACTACAAGATATTTTATACTTAGGAAATTTAAATGCAAAAAGAGATTGGGGTCATGCAAAAGATTTTATTGAAGG
>JANPAT010000453.1:0-4581 GCA_031430075.1 Chitinophagaceae bacterium
CCTGTTGAGTTTGAGAATGGAATTATTAGAATTGAGAAAGGACAAAAATTTCCCCGACAAGCTTTTCTTCATTCTTTGGTAAATGCATTATATAATAGAAGTCAGGGCGATTGGAGCAGAGGAACTTTTAGAGTAAAAGGAGATACCGTTGATATTAATTTGCCTTATGTTGATTATGCTTATAGAATTACTTTTTTTGGAGATGAAATTGAAGAAATTGAAACACTTGAAAAAGAAACTAGCAAACGAATTGGCACATTAGAAAATGCTGCAATTTTTCCTGCAAACCTTTATGTTGCTCCTAAAGATGTGTTGCAAGAAGTGATTCATGATATACAAGATGAAATGCGTTTACAATACGAATATTTTAATAGCATTGGCAAACGTGTAGAAGCTCAGCGAGTAAAAGAAAGAGTAGAATATGATTTAGAAATGATTCGCGAATTGGGCTACTGTACTGGCATTGAAAACTATTCGCGTTTTTTTGATAGAAGAAAACCAGGCACAAGACCTTATTGCTTACTTGATTATTTTCCAAAAGATTTTATTGTGATGATAGATGAAAGTCATCAAACTATTTCTCAAGTTGCAGGTATGTATGGAGGCGATAGAAGTAGAAAAATGAATTTAGTAGATTATGGTTTTCGTTTACCATCAGCATTAGATAATCGTCCTTTAAATTTTCATGAGTTTGAAAATGTTATTGGTCAAACCATTTTTGTTAGTGCAACTCCCGGTAATTATGAACTTGAAAAAACTGGTGGAGTAGTTATTGAACAAGTGGTTAGACCAACAGGATTATTAGAACCACCAATTGAAGTTAGACCATCATTAAATCAGATTGATGATTTGTTAGAGGAAATTGATAATAGAGTTACAAAAGGAGATAGGGTTTTAGTTACTACATTAACTAAACGTATGGCTGAAGAAATGGATAAATATTTACAACGCATCAACATCAAATCTAAATATATTCATAGTGAAGTTGATGCTTTAGAAAGAGTTGAAATTCTTCGTCAGCTTAGATTAGGTGATATTGATGTTTTGGTTGGAGTGAATTTATTAAGAGAAGGATTAGACTTACCTGAAGTTTCACTTGTTGCCATTTTAGATGCTGATAAAGAAGGCTTTTTACGTAACGAAAGAAGCTTAACACAAACAGCAGGTAGGGCTGCAAGAAATGTGGATGGTTTGGTAATTTTTTATGCCGATAAAATGACCAAAAGCATGCAACGTACAATTGATGAAACCAATAGAAGAAGAGAAAAACAAGTTGCCTATAATATTGCACATAACATTACTCCAATCACTGTTAAAAAATCAATTGAACAAATCATGAAGCAAACAAGCGTTTTAGACATCAAGGGTTATGATGAAAGAAATGCTTATACCATTAAAGATGATAATAGTTTATTAGCTGCTGAAGAACAAGTAATTTATCAAACTATACCTCAGATAGAAAAAGCCATTAAGCAAGTAAAAAAAATAATGGAAAAAGCAGCTAAAGATTTAGATTTTATTGAAGCAGCTAAACAGCGTGACCGAATGTTTGAGCTACAACAAGAATTAAAAAATATGCAGCAAAGTTGATAGTTATTCTTTATTACCTCCCTCTCTGCTGGAGAGGGATTGAGGGTGAGGCTGTTTAGATTACAAAGAGAATTGGAGGAGATGAGAAATTAATAAATTCAAATCTATTTTTTTTCTTAATTTTACTATGCTATGTCATTAGACTTTAAACTAGATAAAAAAGCATTCTCAACTTTAAGTTTCGAAGATGCTAATAAATCAATTACAGATTATTCTAATTATACATGGAAAGAAAGATTAATTATTGCCAACCGTTTAATTGCTATTGCTTATAATTTTCCTTTAGACAATCCACCAAGAATGGACAAAAGTTATTTTTCTTCAAGAAAACTTCATGGCTAATATTTTTAATCAAGATTTTAGAGAATTTATTCAAGCACTAAATAACAATAAGGTTGAATATTTATTAGTAGGTGGTTATGCAGTAATTATTTATGGATATTCTAGAACAACAGGTGATATGGATATTTGGGTAAATAATACCAAAGAAAACTACCAAAAATTAATGAATGCGTTTGCAGAATTTCATATGCCAGTTTTTGATATGACTGAACAAACTTTTTTGAATAATAACCAAATCGATGTTTTTAGATTTGGAAGAAAACCAGTAGCAATAGATATTATGACAAAAATGGGTGATTTGAATTTTAATGAATGTTATTCATTAGCAACAGCGTATAATGATGATGGATTAATAATAAAAGTAGTGCAATATCAGCATCTAATAAAAGCAAAAAAAATTGCTGGTCGTTATAAAGATTTAGATGATATTGAAAATCTTAATTCAAATAAAGATTCATGTTAATGTTACTTCATTAAATAAAATAAAAATTGACCCTACGCCAACAGTTATTACAAATAGTTTATCCATTATTTAGAAAGTTTTCTTCTTTAAGCAGCAATGTAAATAAGATAATAACTAATGAAAAAAATATAATACCTAAAAATTCTTTTTATAATTTACAAAGCACTTTAAGCAATGGGGATTCTTTCTCATTTGAAAATTTAAAAGGCTATAAAATTTTAATAGTAAATACAGCTAGCAATTGTGGTTATACAGCACAATATGAAGAATTAGAAAAATTATATCAACAATATCAAAACAAATTCAAAATAATTGCTTTTCCAGCAAATGATTTTAAAGAACAAGAGCAAGCTAACGATGATGCTATTGCTCAATTCTGCAAACTCAATTATGGAATAACTTTTCCTTTAATGCAAAAAACAAAAGTTGTTGGTTCAAGCCAAAATGAAGTATTCAAATGGTTATCAAATGAACAACTCAATGGCTGGTGTAACCAACAACCTATATGGAATTTTTGTAAGTATTTAATTAATGAAGAAGGTAAGCTGACTCATTTTTTTGGACCTGCAGTTGCTCCATTATCATCAAGCATTATTAATGAGATTCAACATTAATTTTTTCGGTAATACTTTCTGCTAACCACAAAAATTCTTTTGCAAAAACATCTATACTTTTTCGAAAAGGTTCATCAATTAAATTAGCTTCCTCATCAAATTTTTTATCTACTAATGGAATAATTAACATATGTGGAGATGCAATACCAAATAATGCAGGAACCATCAATAATAATTGTTGAGAGGCTCTTATACCCCCCATTGCACCAGGACTGGCAGTTACCAAACCAAAAGATTTTCTGCTTTGCTTTGGAAAATGATCCATTAAATTTTGTAATGCTGGAGAATAACTTCCATTATATTCAGGCGTTACAATTATAAATGCATCGGCTGCAAAAATTCGATTGGCTAAAGGTTTAAATTCGTTTGGTGTTTTTTCTATTGACGACCAAACGCTTTTTAATAACCCTAAATTCCAGTCTCTAACATCAATTAGTCCAATTTCATGTTCTGAGTTTTCTTTAAAATATTTTTCTAAAAACTTCGCAACTCGAATGCTTACACTAACATCACGTGGACTACTACTAATAATCTCTATATTCATAATAATTAACTTATAATACTCATGTATTTTTCTCTATTCAAATAAATTCCTAGTGCATTTAATATAATTAATGCCACACTAATTCCTGGTTGATGAGCCAAAAACACTTCGAACAATAAAATATTTACCACAATTGGTGCAATTAATAATAATGCTAAAGCTCTTGTTTTAGGTAGAACTAATAATAATCCTATTGACACTTCTAAAATTTTAATCACTTTTAAATAACCAGAAGTGTACAATAATCCACCAAAAGTTCCAGCATCTCCAGGCATGGTTTGCATTGGAATAAAGTTTAGAAAAAAGTTTAATCCGAATACTACAAAAACTAGTGCTAATAAATACGCAGGAATGTGTTTTAGTTGTTGTTTCATTTTATATTTTTTTTTAAAATTAAGCTTGTTTTATCATTTGTACATTTAATTGCAATTTAACCTCATCACTCACTACAACACCACCTGCTTCGGTTACAGCACCCCAAGTTAATCCAAAATCTTTTCTATTTATTTTTCCTTCAATTTCAAAACCAGCTTTTACTTGTTGGTAAGGATCTGTAACTGTACCAGCATAATTAACATGTAGTGTAACAGATTTGGTATTTCCTTTTATAGTTAAGTCTCCTACTAAACTATACTGATCATCAGATTTTTTTGTAAATGATGTTGATGTAAAAGTTAATGTAGGGTAGGTTGCTGCAGCAAAAAAATCATCACTTTTCAAATGACCATCTCTTTGTTCATTATTAGTAGTTACAGAATTTACATCGGCAGAAAAAGTAATTTTTGCATCAGAAAAATCTGAAGCATCAGATTCTAAGGTGGCATCAAAGCTGGTAAAATTTCCAGTTACATTGGTAATCATTAAGTGTTTTACTTTAAAAGTAATTTCACTGTGTGCTGCATCAATTTTGTAGGTTGACATAATTTTTAGTTTTTGTTTGTTTATTTTTTACTCATTATTAATTCATTGGAACTTCGATTATCAGCAACTCACTAGCTGAGTTATTTTTTAATTCAAGAGCATCAACA
>JANPAT010000454.1:0-1519 GCA_031430075.1 Chitinophagaceae bacterium
CAGGCATAATGCTGAACTTTACCATAAAGTTTATAAATTTTTTGTTGCAAGAAACTACGCATAACAGATGAATAAAAAAACAAATAACCAATATAAAGGAACTCTAGGGGAAAACATTGCCACTAATTATTTAATAGAAAATGGTTTCGTAATTCTAGAACGTAATTGGAGATATAAACATTGTGAAGTAGATGTTATTTGCCAAAAAAATAACATTTTACACTTTATTGAAGTTAAAACTAGACTTACCAATCAGTTTGGAAATCCTGAAGAGAGTGTGAATGAAAAAAAAATGAATGCACTGAAAAAAGCTGCAGAAGAATATTTAAACCAAAATACTACTTGGAATTTGCTTCAATTTGATGTAATAGCTATTAAATTAAATGGAGAAAAAATAGAAGACATATTTTTTATTGAAGATGTATTTTTTTAGAACAAAAAAGCCACTTTAATGTGGCTTATATATTAATTAGTATTCGTCTTCGTTAAACATAAAATCATCTTGGCTAGGATAGTCTGGCCAAATATCTTCAATGCTTTCATAAATCTCATCCTCTACATCAAGTTCTTGTAAGTTTTCAACAACTTCAATTGGGGCACCACTTCTAATAGAATAATCAATAAGCTCATCTTTAGTAGCAGGCCAAGGTGCTTCTTCTAAGTAACTAGCAAGTTCGAGAGTCCAAAACATATTTTAAAAAATTTGTGCAAATGTAATTGTATAAACGAGACTACCAAATGCTTTATTTTACAGCTTGAGTAATTTATGCCATTTATCTGTTAAGTAATTGAATTTCAAATTATAAAAATTAATTTATGTATAAAATAATTTTTAGTAAAAACATTGTTTTATGCTTAAATCATGGCTCCCCATAAAACTTGCTCATTTCTTTAGCCATTTCCTTGGCATCAGAATTGGTTTCTTTTTCAAGTGTATTAATGATTCTTTCACGCGTTTTTTCATCCTTGTTCTGACTAATTTTAAACACATGATTTATTTCTTCTGCTTCAATTTCAAAAGCAACAATGGCTTTCAATAAATTGCTTACATATTGAGAATCCATCTTCTCAACTAATGCAGAAGAATGAATATTATTTTCAAATTTGTTGGTGAGTTTTTTTAAAAGTTCTACTAATTTTTCTTCGTCTAAAAAATTTAATTTTCCACTAGCATGCACTGCTTTATAATTCCAAGTGCTTGCAGTATTTTGCTGTTCATAATTGGTTGCACTTACATAAGAGTGGCTGCCCGTAAAAACTACTAAAACTTGATTGTGTTTTTCAAATGCAATGGTATGAAGTTGCTTCCTCATAACATGACCAATAAAAAATATTTTCTCCTTTCGTTTTTCTATTAAAATTGGAACGTGAGTTGCTATTGGTTTTAAATTTTCATCAACACCACAAATCATAACAAAAGGGTGTTCGTGCATAAAATCAAAAACTTCTTGATTTTGATGAGCTTTAAAATGTGGTATGTGGTACATATAATTAAATTAAACAAAATTTAATATCAAAT
>JANPAT010000455.1:0-5008 GCA_031430075.1 Chitinophagaceae bacterium
GTGACTCTAAAGTCAAATACAATTGTACCAGTTTGTTCTGTTTTGCCTGAAGTAAATTTAACTTGCAATGCTTTGGCTTTAGCAATTTGTCGAATATCTGCATTAGTTGTAGTTGTTCCTCTTGGATTTACATTTGCATAAATTACTTTGCCATTCTCATCTATTTTAACATCAATGGCAACTTTAGCGTTTTCATTGAATTCATCTTGAAATCTCGGCATTACAGCAATAAATCTTCCTGTTAATCCAGAACTAATTTTTACTCCACTATTTCCACTTGCACTATTGCCAGTATAACTATCACTTTTTGGATTTCCATTTGGGTTTCCTTGATCTCCTTTTCCACCAGCTATACCTTGATTTTTAATTCCATTATAACTATCACTTTTATTTCCACCATCATTATTTTTATTTCCACCTGCAAAAACAGCTTTAGGTTTTGGAGTTATAGTTGTTTTTATTTCTTCTTTAATGATTGGCTTCGGAGTTGGTTTTGTAGTTTCTTTTATTATAGGTTTTGGTGTAATATTTTTTGGAGTTGTAGGAATAGCAACATCGCCTTTCTCACTAATATTATTAACTATAGGCTCTTCAATAGGAGGTTGCTGAGTTGTAGGTGTTTCTGCTGTTGAGGTTTCTGTAAAATCACCTGGAGATGCTGGTGGAATATCGCCCAAACCCGATTCACTATTTCCTAAATTTACTTCAATGCCTTCATCGGCAGTTGGGGGTTGTATTATAGGTAATGACCACTTGGTTAGTAAAAAAAATAAAAATATTATAGAACAAAAAACTATTGTAATTGCTAATGCTTTTACATTTTTTTGTTTTTCGAATTGTATTTCAGAATGGATGCTATTCATTATAAAGAAATAGTAACGTTTTTTATAAAAACAATATTACAACTACTATTTATAAAATGAAGTTAAGAAACCTAAAACTTATGTCCATAAATTATTTGGATAATTTCCAGCACTAACCATTAATGCAATGCTTTGTAAAACCTGTGGAGCATCTTCTTTGTAAGTAACTCCAAACCATTTAGCGTTAGTTGAAATTATTTTTATTACACCAATATTATGTTGTAAATATTTATTTGAAATATTTGGTAAAAAAAATTCAGATTTTAAATCATGGCCTTGCTTATCTAAAAATAGTTGAAATTCTACTTCACACAAATCAATAATATTAGGAGCAAAACACATATAATTCATGCTAACTTTAGCATTCTCAGACAAAGGATGTTTGCCTAAATCATCTTCATAAACAATACTATTATTTTCTCTGAAAATTTTTGTTCTTTCATTTATAGTTATCAGATTTCCTTTATCATCAACTTCACAAACACCTCTACTTACAGAACCATTTTCACTTAAAGTATTTGATAGGGTATAACCTAAAATGCCAAAAATTTTATCTGAGCATTCTGTAGTTAAAAAATCATAAGCTTTGTTAAAAGCATCTGAACCATAAAAATCATCTGCATTAATTATGGCAAAGGGTTCATTAATTTTTCCTTTACAACATAGAAGAGCATGGGCAGTACCCCAAGGCTTAACTCTATCTTTCGCAATAGTCTTATCTCCAACAAATTTGTTGAGGTCTTGATAAACGTACTCTACAGCAATTTTATTTTCTAATTTTTTATTGAAAGATGATTCGAATTGCTCCGCAAATTCTTTTCTAATAATAAAAATAATTTTTCCAAAACCAGATTGAATGGCATCGTAAATTGAATAATCCATTATGGTTTCTCCCGAGGGGCCAAAAGCTTGAACTTGTTTCATGCTTCCATATCGACTGGCCATTCCTGCTGCTAAAATTACTAGGGTTGGTTTCATAGAATAAGTGTATGCAAAAATAGTTGTATGCTTTTGGTTATTAAAATTTAGTAGAATTAATTATTGTAAAAGTATCGAATCAATTTTTTTTGCTAGTTCTTCATCTTTAATAGTAACCATGTCTCCAGCATCATGTGTTGAAAGCCATATTTCAACAGTATTCCAAGCATTTGTCCATAATGGATGGTGGTTTATTTTTTCAGATTCAAAAGCAACTCTTGTCATAAATGCAAAAGCTTCTGAGAAATTTTTAAACTGAAATTTTTTATATAATTTATTATTTACGTTTTGCCACATAGTTAAAGATAAATTAAATAATTAAGTGTTGCTTGTTTTTAATTTGTTCTGTTTGTAATTCAACAACTAATTGTACACCTGTAATTTTTTTTATAGAATCCACAATCCATTTGTATTTTTCTTCATCTACAATATCACCTTTCATTAACCATAAAAAATCCATGTTTCTAAATTCTGGTAAAAGGTACTCTCCATCATATTGATTTTGATAAATGAAGTGCTCTAAAAAAGTCATGGGTTCGTTCCACATATAAATATTGAAAAAATAATTACGTTGTTTTTTTTTCAATAACAATTCTTTTTCATTATTCAATTTAAAACTCATACCAAGTTGATGATTTATTTGCCAACAAAAAAAATAACTTTTTATGGGTGCCATTATGCCTAATAATCGAGTACTTTCGAAAAAATCGGGGGCTAAAAAATCTTGGTTTAATTTTAATTTCATGAAGCTTAGAAGGTAATGTTAAATGTAATTTCTTCCTCAATTCTTTTAATAATAAGTTTTGTACTTTCTCCTTTTTTAAATTTACTTAAAGCCTGCATATAACTCATCACATCTGTAAATTTAAAATCTCCAAGTTGTATTAAAACATCACCTGCTTGAAGTCCTGTTCTTTCAGCAAGTTTACCCTGGCTAACTCCATCTATTCTTACTCCAATACCAGTGTATCCATAATCAGGAATTACACCTAAACTTACAGTAAATCTGGTACTTTTTCCCATTGCTGATTCTGTAGTTTTTATAAATGCTAGTTTACTCTCAGAATCTGTTGCTCCAATAATATTATAAATTAATCTTACTACATCAGCCAAGCTACTATAATTTATTTTATCAAAATCATCCGATACTTTGTGGTAATCACTATGGCTTCCTGTAAAGAAAAATAAAACTGGAATATCTTTTCTGTAAAAACTTGCATGATCACTTGGCCCGGTACCTGCACTATCCATTTTTGTAATTAAGGGAGAAGTTAATGTGGGTAGTACTTTTCCCCAAAATGGGGAAGTTCCAAAACCACCAATTGTTAATTTGTGAGTGGTATCATATCTTCCAACCATATCCATATTAATCATATAATTTTTTGAGATATTGATGGTGGGATTGTCTAACCAATATTTACTTCCTAATAAACCTAATTCTTCTCCACTAAAATGTATGATTAAATAATTGTTGTTAGTGTATTTTGATTTTTTCAATAACCTTGCAATTTCTAATAAAGCTGCACTTCCACTAGCATTATCATCAGCACCATTGTGAATTCCATGTAAGGTATCAAGTGCATTTTTATCTTCCCCAAAACCCAAATGGTCAAAATGTGCCCCAAGAATAATTGTATTTGTTGCGTTATTATTAATAAAACCAACAATATTTCTTCCTTTTCTTGTGATATCTAAAATTGATATTTTGAAATGAATATTATTTGAATTAATGTGATCTTGAAAATATTTCAAAAAAGATCTATGGGGAATATAAATGATAGGTTTTGATGCAGAAATTGACTTATTAAATTTTGTGAAAGATAAATTGTCTATTAAGCTTGAACTATTATAAAGAATTAAAGCACTTGCTCCATTTGAAAAATATTTTTCTGCTTCTTTTTTTATGGCTTCATTAATGTCAAAATGTGGATTTTCTTTATTCGTCTCCATCATTTCTTTCACATCTAAAAACCATGGCTCACCCGATTCTTTTAAGGCAACTGCAGTATTTGAATTAACTTCTCCAGTAGCACTATAAGTTAAAGGATAAAATTCTTCTTCTGCTTTCAACATCTTACCATTTACTACAAAAAATGATTTTGTTTGGTAAGATTTTCCTTCATTATAAGTAAACTCTTGTTCATATTTATCATGATTGCCAGGTGCTAATCCAATTTTTTTGTATTGGTCAATAAGATAATTAGCTGCTAATAATTCGCCTTTTGTTCCTGTTCGTCTTCCTTCTAGTTCATCTGAAGATAAATAGGTTACATAATTTGTAAGGTTTTCAACAAGCTGTTTTTTTTCTTTTCTTTCAGCTCTTGTAAGCTTTTTAAGTTGTGTTTGTGAATGAACCAAAAAAGGTAGGAATACAATAATTAACAACCACTTATACATAAAATTAAAATTTTGTAGGGCAAATGTAAATTTATTTATGTTAGTATTTTGGTGATTAGTGGTTTATTGTTCACTTTTTAAGCTTTTCTGTTTTGCCATTCGGTTAAAAACCTTTATTTTTGCCGACCCAAAAAGTGTGGTATGGGTAATAAACGTGAATTTGAGATTGCTTTTGTAGGATTAAAACCTGGAATTCATGTTTACCACTATGCAATTGGCGATAGTTTTTTTGAAAAATACGGCATTCAGGATTTTGAACAATGTAATGCAAATGTTAAACTGAGTTTAGAAAAACACAGTGGATTTATGCAATTGCATTTTGATGTTTCTGGTACTATAAATGTTGATTGTGACAGATGTGGCAATACATTAACCAAAGAACTTTGGGATGAATTTGATATCATTGTAAAGTTGGCAGATGAGCCTGAAGCCATGAATAATCAAGAAGAAGATCCAGACGTTCATTATATTGGAAGAACTGAAAGTTATTTGTTTGTAAGTGATTGGATTTATGAGTTTGTTTGTTTAAGTGTTCCTTTACAAAGAACATGTGAAATTGATAACAAAGGAATTTCGAATTGCAACCCTGAAGTTATTGCAAAATTGAAACAAATGGAAGCCGATGTTCAAAAAATTGCCAATCCTTTATGGACTGGTTTAGATAAGTTTAAAGATTTAGAAAATTAGTATAAAAAATAAATTAGCATTATGCCTAATCCAAAGAGAAGACACTCACAACAACGTAGTGCAAAAAGAAGAACACATTACAA
>JANPAT010000456.1:0-1558 GCA_031430075.1 Chitinophagaceae bacterium
TAAAGGTGCAGATCATGTAATTCCTGTAGATGTTTATATTGCTGGTTGTCCACCAAGGCCAGAAGCTTTGCTAAATGCATTAATCACCCTACAAGAAAAAATAAAAGAAGGATTAACACATGCACAATTAAGAGAAAAAAATTTGGAGAAATAATATTGTATGACAAATGATGAATTGAAAATAGAACTTACGAATTTATTTCCTTCAATGGAAATAGAAGAAGGAGGCGAATGGCTAAATGGTTTCATTGAGCCCAGTAAACTATTATCAGTAGCGTTAGAATTAAAATTTAATGCCGTTTTAATTTTTGATTATTTGTTTTGTTTAACCTGTGTTGATTGGAAAACTCATTTAACAGTAGTGTATCATTTATCATCAACAACATATCATCACAATATAGTTTTAAAAGTAAAATTAGCCATTGAAAATCCAGCAATAGAAACGGTTTCAAATATTTGGAGAACTGCAGAATTTCATGAACGTGAAGTGTACGAAATGTTTGGGGTAAACTTTATCAATCATCCCGATTTACGACTATTGATTTTACCAGATGGTTGGGAAGGTAAAAACCCCATGCGTAAAGATTTTGAAGATCCTATTAACATGATTAAACTGTAATATGATTGAAGAGATAGGCAAAACAGAGCAAGGCGATTTAATAATCAACATGGGGCCACAGCATCCTGCAACCCATGGTGTATTGCATTTGCGTGTTACCCTAAACGGAGAAACTATTGTTAAAGTTGAACCACATTTAGGGTTCATTCATCGTTCCATAGAAAAAATGTGCGAGAGCTTAAACTATCGCCAATTTATTTATAGTACCAGCAGAATGGATTATTTATCTGCACACATTAACAATCATGCTTGTGCTATGTGTGTAGAAAAAGGTTTGCAAATTGAAATTCCACCAAGAGCACAATACATTAGAGTAATTATGGATGAACTTACTCGTGTAGCTTCACATTTATTATGGTGGGGTGCAGTAGGTATGGATATTGGTGCTTTTACACCTTTCTTTCATTCGTTCAGAGAAAGAGAAGTGATAACAGATATTATGGAAGAAACTTGTGGTGCCAGATTAACCATGAACTATATGGTGCCAGGTGGTGTAATGGTTGATATTCATCCAAACTTTCAAAAAAGAGTGATTGATTTTATTGCACAATATAAATCTAAAATTCACGAGTATCATGAGTTGGTAACTGGTAATACTATTTTTATCAATAGAATGAAAGGAGTTGGAGTTTTATCGAAAGAAGATGCCATTTCTTATGGATGTTCAGGTCCAACAGCAAGAGGTAGTGGTGTAAGTTGTGATGTAAGAAAAGTGTTTCCATACGAAATATATCAACAAATAGAATTCGATGAAATTTTAGAAACCAATGGAGATTCACTTTCTCGATATCATGTTCGTATGAAAGAAATGGATCAATCCATAAAAATTATAGAACAATTAATTCATCAAATTCCCGAAGGAGATTTTCAAGCAAAAACAAAAGCGGTGTTGAAATTACCTAAAGGAGAATTTTATACAAGAGCCGAAACCGCAAGAGG
>JANPAT010000457.1:0-2073 GCA_031430075.1 Chitinophagaceae bacterium
CGGGAAAGTCGGGAAACAAAATATAAATTTAAATCCTTCAACATTGTTTGGGGATTTTTTTTCTCCGCTCCTTGGAGGCCTGCCTGAGGTCAGGCAGGGGACTAAAGGGTGGGTTAGAAAGTAATTTCATGTCATTCCGAACTCAATTTTTATGTCATTCCGAGTGCAGCGAGGAATCTGTTTGTTAATTGTTGAACTGTTGAACTGTTGATATGTTGAATTGTTGAATTGATGAAGCGTTGAACTCCTTCGCAGCAATGTCTCCTACAAGGGACATTGCATTAATTAAAAAAACGCAGTGTCCTCTAATAAGAGATACTGCTGGAATGCAATAAAACTCACTAAAAAATAATTTAGTAAAATACTATTTCACTAAAAACTTTACCAATTGACAAGAATATAAAATTAAAATATTTTTTAAATAAAAATCTAACTAATTGAAAATGAATGCTAGTTTTCTTTTAATAATAAAATAAGTGTGAATTATATAAAAAATATTTTGAAAATATTACTTCAATTTAAAAATTACCATTACTTTCATCGCTCGAAATTAAATTACTCTCTAATCCGATTTTAATCTGTTAGATTTTAGATTAACTAGAAAACCCAAAATCCCCTCCTCTGATATATCAGTTGTATTATTAAACTAAGTTTTATAATGCTATGTTTAGTGATACAAAAAAAGACTATTTAGCCCATGCTAATGCTCTTGCTAGTGATATAATGTAACTCGTAATTATTTTATTTCCAAGCAACATAACAATTAAAAATTAAAAAACTAAATTCTAGTTTTATGCGTAAAATTTATGCTCTTCTTTTTACAGTGGTTCTTTTTGTAAGTGCAAGTGTTAATGCACAAATAACTTATACATGGGCGACTCCAGGAACTGCTGGCGACTTTCAAATAGGTACTAATTGGACACCAAATGGTATTCCAACTACAGGAGATAACATTATCATCAATCCTTCTGCAAGTATTACAGTTTCTAATGTTCCGGCTGTGGTATTAAATAATTTTTCAGTAACGCCAACCGCTACATCTACATTAACTTTAACAGCGACTGCTGCTAATATTTTGGGTATAAGTGGAAGCATGAATATTACAGGTTCTGCAACAATAACTTCAACAGTAGCTATTAGCACTAACGTTACTATTGCTGTACAAGGTACAGGTAGCGTAACTATGAACACTGGTGCTTTGTTCAGTGGATCTTCTTTAACTAATTTTACTTTTGCTGCTGGTTCTGCTTTAAACTATGCAAGAGATGGGGGTACTATACCATTAGCAGGTTATAATGCTGCCTCGACAGTTAATATAACTGGTATAGTTTCTACTTCACCTAGTGCACCAGCAAGTTTTGGTAATTTTATTTGGAATTGTGTAAACCAAGCAAATATTGCTGCTACTTTAAGTAGTATACCAACTACTGTAACAGGTGTTGCAACTATTAATAGCACAGGTTCTGCTGGTGGTGGTTTTCAATGGGGAACTTCTCCAGCTCTAACAATAACAGGTGCTTACACTATAAATAATAATTCAATTGTAAATTCTGCAGGTGGTACAATAACTTGTAATGGAGGTTTAGTTGTAAACTCTGGTGCTAGTTTGAATGGATCAGGAGCTACCACTTACAATATAGGTACTGGTACAAATTTAGCTTTAAATTCTGGTAGCTTTGTTACTGGTGCTTCTGCCCAAACATTTGTAATGGCTGGCACAGGTGCACAAACAGCTACTTTTAATGCTTTAGTTTCTGGTGTGGTTAACCTTACTGTAAATGCAACTAATGCTACAACATTAGGTTCAAGTGTTATTTTAAACAACCTTACAGTTGTTGGTGGTGGTTCTTTAATTACCAGTGGTGGGCAAACTGTTACAGTGAATGCTATTGCCACTTTGGGTACTACAACTACTAATGGTACTATTAGTGGTGGTGCTAATTTTACGGTTAATGCAAATGGTAGTTTATCTATTGCTGGTACAGGTGCTGCTATACAAAGTGGAGGTTCTGCCTTAGGGGTTTCAGGTACTGTTTCTGTATTGTCTGGTGCTATTACTATAAATGGTACAGC
>JANPAT010000458.1:0-3034 GCA_031430075.1 Chitinophagaceae bacterium
ATAAAGAAGATGCTGCTGTAATTGAGTTTGACGATAAATATATTTACGAGGAAATTGCTAAGCCCATTGAAGAAAGAAAACTTTTTACAAAAAGATTATTAAGTGATGAAGCCTATGTTGCCTTTAAAAAATGGCAAGAAAGCATTATTAAAACTGAATATTAATGATTGAATTTATTTTAAATAATCAACTCGTCAAAACTTCAGAACCTGAAGGAATTACGGTGCTTGATTTTGTTCGTTATAAAAAAAGACTTACTGGTACTAAAATAGGTTGTAGAGAAGGGGATTGTGGTGCTTGTATTATTTTAGTTGGTGCTTTTGAAAATAATAATTTGCTGTATCGGAATATGACAAGTTGCTTAATGCCATTAGCCAATGCACAGGGTAAACATATTGTAACTGTTGAAGGAATTAATCAAAATGAATTAACTCCTGTTCAACAAGCTATGGTTGATGCAAGTGGAACTCAATGTGGTTTTTGCACCATAGGTTTTGTTATGTCGCTTACTGGTTTTGTTATGAACTCCAATCAATCTTCTTATGAAGATGCAATAAAAATGATTGATGGCAATATTTGTCGTTGCACAGGATATAAATCGATTGAAAGAGCAGCAAAAATATTGACTGAAAAAATTTTAAATAAACCCACTAACAATAACATTCAATGGTTGATTGAACATCATTATTTACCAGAATATTTTAATGGAATTGAAGAAAGACTAAAAAATATTAAAGTTCTCACTCAACAAAAAACATCTGGTTTAGCTATTGGTGGAGGCACAGATTTATATGTTCAAAAACATCATATTGTAAAAAAATCAAGCATTAATAATTTATTTGATGTTAATCATTTAAACGGAATCGTAGAAAACGAAAATAAAGTAATAATAGCTGCATCTAGTACTGTTACTGATTTTGCTGAATCTGAAATTATTAAAAATATTTTTCCCAAACTAGATTCATATGTAAAATTGGTTTCTTCAACTCCAATAAGAAATATGGCAACTATTGCAGGAAATTTAGTGAATGCCTCACCAATTGGTGATATGACAGTTTTTCTTTTGGCTTTAGATGCTGAAATTATTTTTAATACAGGCAGAAAAATAAAACTTAAAGAATTTTATTTGGGGTATAAACAATTGAATAAAACCAGTGATGAAATTATTACTGCCATTAGTTTTAACAAGCCAAAAGCCAGTGCAGTATTCAATTTCGAAAAAGTTTGCAAGAGAACTCACCTAGACATTGCTTCAGTAAATACTGCATGTTTGATAAGCATTGATGAAAATGATGTTGTTGTTGAAATACACTTAGCAGCAGGTGGTGTTGCTCCATTTCCAAAATATCTAAGTAATACTTGCAATTATTTATTAGGTAAAAAAATAGATAAAGAGCTCTTAATAAATGCTATCAAAATAATTAATGAAGAAATTGCTCCCATTAGTGATGCTAGAGGCACTGCTGATTACAAAAGATTATTATTACGACAATTATTTTTAGCTCATTTTTCACAATCAACTAATTTGATAGAAGAAACTTTACTTCACACTTAATAAAACATATTGTCTACATCAAATAATATATTAAATACAAATTTCATTGGTCCTGATTTTTACAATCATGTTGCTGGTAAGTCTATGTACATAGATGATTTACCAGTTGCAGAAGGTACTGTATTCATCAAAATATTTGATGCAACAATTGCACATGGCAAAATTAAAATACTTGATTTTAGTGAAGCAGAAAAGTGTGATGGTATTATCAAAATATTTTGTTATAAAGATATTCCTGGTCAAAATCAAATTGGAGGAATTATTCCAGATGAACCTTTGTTAGCAGAAGATGAAGTTCATTTTTGGGGACAACCTATTTTATTGATTGCTGCAGAAACTGAGGATGCAACTGAAGAAGCTTTTACGAAAATTAAAATTGAATTTGAGCCATTACCAGTTATCACAAATCCTCGAGAAGCTTTCAAACAAAATAAATTATTATCGCCTTCGCGTAAATTTAAATTAGGTGATACAAATTCAATTTTTGCAAATTGTAAATATGTTTTTGAAGGCAAAGCAGATACCAACGGACAAGAACATTTATACCTCGAAACTCAAGGAGCATATGCTTTTCCAGCAGAACATAATAGTGTAAAAATATTTTCTTCTACTCAGGGTCCAACTGCAGTTCAAAGAACTGTTGCAAGAGTTTTAGGCGTTGGAATGAATCAAGTTGAAGTAGATGTACCACGTTTAGGTGGTGGTTTTGGTGGTAAAGAAGATCAAGCAAGTGCTTATGCAACTATGGCTGCATTGGTTGCTTTTGTGTTACAAAAACCAGCCAAATGTATTTTGAATAGAATGGAAGATATGCGAATGACTGGTAAGCGAAACCCTTATTCAAGTGATTTTAAAATAGGACTGGATGAAGATTATAAAATAAAAGCATATGAAGTTACATTCTATCAAAATGGTGGTGCAGCAGCAGATTTATCTCCAGCAATTTTAGAAAGAACATTATTTCATTGCACCAATAGTTATTATATACCAAATGTTACTGCAATTGCTCATTCATGTAAAACAAACCTTCCTCCCAATACTGCATTTAGAGGTTTTGGTGGTCCACAGGGAATGTTTGTAATTGAAGCTGCTATTGATTTTGCTGCAAAACAAATGGGTGTTGAACCTAGTTTAATACAAGAAAAAAATTTAGTACAAGATGCTGATGAATTTGCTTATGGTCAAGTTTTAAAAGAAACAGAAGCCATTGAATGTTGGCAAGAAGCTAAACAAAAATTTAATTTTGAAAAAATAAAAACTGATGTAGAAACTTTTAATTCTTCTAATATATTTTATAAAAAAGGATTTTCATTCATGCCTATTTGTTTTGGCATTTCATTTACTAATACCATGATGAATCAGGCCAGAGCATTGGTACATGTGTATTCTGATGGCACTGTTGGTGTAAGTACTGGTGCTGTTGAAATGGGACAAGGAGTGAATACTAAAATGATTCAAGTTGCAGCAAACAGTTTTGGA
>JANPAT010000459.1:0-2564 GCA_031430075.1 Chitinophagaceae bacterium
CCAATACTAAAAAAGAATTGTCCATCATCACTTCTTTCAACATCAAAATAATTAGCATTAATTTCAGATGCCGTTTTCCATTTTAATAAAATGTTGTTGTTATCATTAATAGCAAAAAATTCACTTAACTCAATTGGCAAAGCAACTATAGTTGAACCAGAATAAATATAATCTCCTCCAGTACCACCAGTTCCATCTGCTGCATTGGCAACATAATAAAAGGTAACACTGCCAGATGCAGCTGGAGCCGTCCATCTTAAATTACTGTAAGTAAATGTATTTGTAACTCCTGTTGAAACCGCACCCAAATGACTAAGTTCAGTGCCATTTGGTCCAGCATTGGCATTAGTTGAAGAAAAAGTTCCAACCGAAGCTCCAGAACCGTTTACTGCTTTCATAGAAAACCCCCATCTGGCTCTATTAGCAGCACCATGAGAAATTGTAATTGATAGAGGATATAGTGTTGATGGGACGTAGCCTCCTGGCGGAAGTCCTGATATTGAAACGCTACCACCAGCAGTATTTAGAGAAAAATCTCCATGGCAATTGGTACAATAACTTCCAGTTGCACCTGTTAAACCAGTTGGTGGTTGTGAAGAAAAGTTTAAACTTTTAACACCCGATTGAAGTAGAATTATACAAGTGGATAGAAATATTAGTGTAAAGATTTTCTTCATAAAGTAATTTTTGAATTTGAAAAATACGAAAAATTACTATCCGATTTAATATTCCTTTAAATTATTTTACATATTGCTGAACTGGCAATCTGTTAGTTAAACTTTTTGCAAGGGTCATTTCATCAGCAAACTCTAATTCACCTCCAAATGCAATACCTCTTGCAATGGTGGTTACTTTACAATTAATGCCTGCTAATTTTTTTTGAATATAATAAATTGTAGTATCGCCTTGTATGTTTGGATTGAGAGCAAAAATTAATTCTTCAATTCCTTCTTTATTAATTCTATTTACTAAAGAATCAATTTGTAAATCTTTAGGTCCAACTCCATCTAAAGGTGAAATAATTCCACCCAATACATGGTAAACGCCATTAAATTGTTGTGTATTTTCTATAGCAATAACATCTCTAATATTTTCAACAACACAAATTACTTTTTGGTTTCTCATGCTATTAGCACAAGTGCTGCAAATAGTAGCATCGCTAATATTATGGCAGCGATTACAGAACATGATTTCTATTCTCATTTTAGCGATGGTTTCGCTAAATTTTTCTACCTGTGCAACATCTTGTTTTAATAAATGTAATACTAAACGCAATGCTGTTTTTTTACCAATACCAGGAAGTTGTGTAAATGAGTCTACTGCATTTTGTAGTAAAGAGGAAGGCAATAACATGTAACAAATGTAAAGTGTATTTTTTATTTACAACACGTTACACTTAATACTATTGTCGTTGTATTTATTTTTATAAGGATAAATGTTCAACATCATATATCCACCACTGTTGAATGGTTGACGATAATAACTTTTAAACCAACCCAAAACGCCTAAATCATGCACACCAATTAACAATGGTCCAATCTTTACTGCAGCACCAACCCAAAAACTTTTTTGCACATTGTATTGCATGGGAAGATAAAATCCAAAACCTTGAGTTTCCCAACGTGGCGTTAAGGTAAATAAATTTAACTCACGAGAGTTAATGCTATTTGTTGAATTGCTTGAGAAAATATTAATACTTGCTTGAAAGTTAGCAAAGAATCCTCCCCCAAAATTTCTATCTACAGAAGCTACAATTCTTGTTGGTGCACTAATAGTAAAACTACCTTTTAAAGAATCAGTATTGTCAAACATTGGACTAACTGAATCTCTAAATTGAACTAATGAATTTATATTATTAAACCTAGTTTCTAATGAGGTATCAACAAAATTTACATTAGGAATTCTATTAGTTGCAGAACCTTTTATGTAATCATATTTTAATGTGCCAATATCCATTATTGAAGCTCCAAATTTCCAAGAGTAGTTTAAATTACTAATATTAGCTTCTACTGTTTCATCAACAATCATATATTCAACACCCAAACTAAAATTTAATGAACTGTATGAATTTTTATAAAACTGTTTAATTGATGCAGAATTTACTTTTACTGTATCGAAGTATGATAAATTATTAGAATATAAATAAGATAATGTACCTCCATTATTTAATGCTTGGTAATACTCTTTATTGTTTGTAGGATTAACCAATTTTTGGTATTGAAGGTTTCTTGCTCCAAAATAACCCCCAGTTAAAGCCTTAGAAAAACCAACATTTGCCCCCACACTTAATTTTGCAGTAGAGTTTTCTATTAATACTTGAGAAAGATTAAGATTGGTTTCCATCCAACCAGAATGCATTGCAAAACCATCAATAGTATGGCCAGGTAAATTTTGCTCTAAAAAACCATTTACTGTTGTTTTTGTATATTCACTAATAAATATATCATTTGTTTTAAACTCATTATAAGTTCTACCTCTAAATGAAATACCAATTGAGGTCTTATCTTTAATTCGATATCTAAAACTCAATCCCTGACCATCGATAATCCCATGATAATGTCTAC
>JANPAT010000460.1:0-2922 GCA_031430075.1 Chitinophagaceae bacterium
AATTTCATTTGACAATAAATTAGGTTCAATAGATGAAATTCTATATCGAGAAATTCCTTCAACTTTATCAAGTGCTTTTATCAAATCAAGAAAACTTTCATTGAGAGTTTTACTACCATCTACTCCTCTACCAAAGTCGCCTAGATTTACTCCAGTTAAAACAATTTCCTTAACACCTTGTTCAGCTAAATTTTTGGAGTTAGCAATTACATTTTCTATAGTATCGCTTCTGCTTTTGCCTCTTGCCATTGGAATGGTACAGAAACTACAATTATAATTACAACCATCTTGTACTTTTAAAAAAGTTCTGGTTCTATCACTTACAGAAAAAGTTGATGTAAATCCTGTTACTGTTTCAATATCACAACTACAAATTTTTCCACTATCGTTTTTAGTAAGTTCTTTTAAATGAGTAGCTATATTAAATTTTTCTGCAGCTCCTAAAACTAAATTTACTCCTGGAATATTTGCAATTTCTTGTGGTTTTAGTTGTGCATAACAACCCGTTATTACAACCAAACTTTCTGGTGCTTTTCTGTTGATTCTACGAACTAATTGTCTGCATTCTTTATCTGCATTATCGGTAACTGAGCAAGTGTTAATTACATAAACATCTGCAATATCAGAAAAATCTTTTTTCTCGAATCCTTCTAACTCTAACATTCTACTGATAGATGAAGTTTCTGAATAATTGAGCTTACAACCTAATGTATGAAATGCAACTGATTTCTGCTTTTGCATAAGTTGGCAAAAGTAATTGATAAATTTTATATGAAGATTTTGAATGAATTTTTAACAATTTACCACTTGATTAAGGGATTGCTGAATTTATATATTTTACAGTTAGAGTTTATTCTATATTTTCTATTGAAATGGTTCAGAATTCTGTAATTTTACGTTCGGTATTTTACATTAAAGAATTTAGACTTCCATATATAAAATGCCCACTCCTATAGAACTTACACGAAACTGCGTTTGTATTTTATTCATTTTGTATTTTTAATCAATGAAGAAACTTTTACTTATAGCAGTATTATCATGTGTTGTTTTCATCAACCAAATTTTTGCAAGAGTTGGTCATGCTGAAAATATGGGTTGTACCCCAACTATTACAACAAATGCACTTACTACAAATACTATTTGTGCTGGCAGTTTTATAACTGTAAATTTCTCTTTTACAGATTGTGTTTTTCCTGGCAATATATTTTCAGTTGAACTTAGTAATGCTTCTGGCAGCTTCACTACCCCAACAAATATTGGCAATATAGCAAGTACTGTTGCTTTGCCCATAGATGCTTTTGTACCAACATCTACAACTGCTGGAACAAATTATAGGGTTCGAGTTGTAAGCTCAAATCCTGTTGCATTTGGTACTGATAATGGTGTAAACATTACCATTTTACCAAAGCCAGTTGCTATATTTTCGGTAAATAATAGTTTACAATGTTTAAACAGTAATAGTTTCACTTTCATAAATAATTCAACAGGCAATATTGCAGGATATAATTGGAGTTTTGGTGATGGAATTAATTCTTCGCAAACAAGTCCAAATTATACATACAATACCGCTGGCAATTACAATGTAACCTTAAAAGCTATTGGTAGCAATGGTTGTATTGATAGTATGGCTAAAGTAGTTACAGTACATCCAAAACCTTTGGCTGGTTTTTCAATTGTTAAAGATTCATTATGTAGAGGTTCTTTATTTGAAATGACCAACAGTTCAAGCATCAGTTCTGGTACAATAACTCATTTATGGTTATTTGATGATGGAACTAATTCAACATCATTTAATGTTAATAAATCTTTTTCAACTTCTGGAAATCATCAAGTAAAATTAATTACAACATCCGATAAAGGCTGCAAGGATAGTTTAAGTAAAAATGTATTTGTTTACGGTCAACCAGTACCAAATTTCACCATCAATACTATTCAACAATGTTTAAAATCTAATTTATATACTTTTCAAAATACTTCATCAGGTTTTACGCTAAGTAATTGGAGTTTTGGTGATGGGAAAACAAGTTCATTAACTAGTCCTTCGAATAATTATACACTTGCAGGAAATTATGATGTAAAATTAAAAGTATTAAACTCTAATGGTTGTATTGATAGTATTACAAAAACAGTTAATGTAATTTCTAGTCCAACTTCTGCATTTACACATTCTGCTGTTGGAGTGTGCAATTCTAATCTCACAGTATCATTTACAAATCAATCAACAGGAATAGATTTTACTCAATTATGGAATTTTGGAGATGGGTCAACATCTACAGCCTTACATCCATCAAAAACATATGCAGCTGCTGGTACTTATAATGTTAAACTGGTTACTACAAATGCAAATGGCTGTAAGGATAGTACAACACAAACTATTTCTATTGCTACAAAGCCCATTGTAAATTTTACAATTAATAATGCGAGTCAATGTATTTCAAATAATTTATTTTCATTTACAAATCAAACAACAGGTGCAGTAAGTTATGTTTGGGATTTTGCTGATGGTACAACTTCTATATTAACAAATCCTACCAAATCTTTCACAAACAACGGAATTTATATTGTTAAATTAATTGCTACAAATAGCAATGGTTGTAAGGATAGCAACACACAAGCCATAATTG
The DNA here is from genome assembly GCA_031430075.1 of Chitinophagaceae bacterium. Taxonomy (GTDB): domain Bacteria; phylum Bacteroidota; class Bacteroidia; order Chitinophagales; family Chitinophagaceae; genus CAIVPM01. Next base: position 2,625 of record JANPAT010000460.1, read on the forward strand.
TTTTTGAAAAACCTACTGCTAGTTTTACTTTGCCAAGCAACACAATTTGTTCAAATACATTAACCATTTCACCAACAAATACTTCAACAGGTTTAAGTAATACCTATGTTTGGAATTTTGGAGATGGAACTACCTCTACTATCACCAATCCAACAAAAACTTATGCTACAGCTGGAACTTATAATATAAAATTAGTTGCAGCAAATAATCATGGATGCAAGGATAGTATTCAACAAACTATTGCCATTTCCCCTGCTCCTATTGCAAATTTTAGTATCAATAATAATTCTCAATGTGC
>JANPAT010000461.1:0-1818 GCA_031430075.1 Chitinophagaceae bacterium
CAAACGCGAAGTCGACCGCAGGCAACGATAAGCTGGCCGGCGGCAACGGCGACGACACGATTTTTGCGGGTGCGGGCGATGACACCTTGTGGGGCGACAGCTTTTCCAATTCCGACGCCAACGATAACGGCCAGGACCGGCTGTTCGGCGAGGCCGGCAACGACATTCTTCACGGCGGCAACGGCAAGGATTATCTCGATGGTGGGGCCGACCACGATGCCCTGTTCGGCGGAAACGGAAGCGACGTCCTGTTCGGCGGTGCCGGAGCAGACGATCTTACCGGCGGCAACGCGGGCGACGTCTTCCTTTACAAGAGCTTCGGCGAATCCGCCTCGACCTTGGGCGGACTCTGGAACCGGCCCGGCGACGCGTTGCCAGCTTCGGGCACCGCATTCACCGGCGACTGGGTCCGCGACTTCGAAACCGGCAGCGACAAGCTCGATTTCAGCGCGCTCAATCCGCAGCTGACCAACATCGCGCGGGATGGGGCCGCACCGGCGGGCCAGCTTCTGACCTTTAGCGGCACCACTGCCAGCAACTACGGCGTGTGGCTCACTTCCGATGTGGTCGGTGGCATCACCCGCACTTTCGTCAACGCCGATCAGAACGGCGACGGCATCGCCGACCTCACCATCCGCGTTACCGGCACCGTCGGCGCGAACGATTTCATTGGCGTCAACCGCGCGCCCGACGCGAGGGACGACAGCGCCGGTGTGCTTGAGGACACGGCTCCCACGTTCAGCGTGGCCGGCAACGACACCGATCCCGACGGCCACGCCCTGACCTACACCTTGGTCGGCATGGCGCCCGCCGGGTTGACGCTTGCCCCGGACTTCGCAACCACCGGCAACTACACCTTCAACGCCGAGGACTACGACTACCTCGCCGCCGGCGCCCAGGCGACCGCATCCTTCACCTACAGCGTCAGCGACGGCCGCGGCGGCACCGACACCGCGACGGTGACGATCACCATCACCGGCACCGACGATCTTCCCCAAGTCACCGGAACCACCTCCGGATCGGCCACCGAAAATGGCGTTACCGATGGTGAAGGCGGAGTCGCGGTCGCGGCAACCACCGCCTCCGGCAACGTCGATTACACCGACCCCGACGATGGCATGGCCGACGATATGTGGACCCCCGGCAGCGGCACCGGCGCCAATGGCTACGGAACTTTCACGGTCGATGCGGCCGGCAACTGGACCTACACGCCGGACGACACCAATCCCCTGGTAAACGCCCTGCAAGAGGGCAGCACACCGCTCACCGACACGTTCGTAATCATGACGGCGGGCGGCTTTGCCCAGACCATCACGGTTAACATCAACGGCGCGAATGATGATCCGACCACCAACGACGACGTGGGCTCCACCGGTGAGAACAGCGCCGTAACCATTAATGTCGTGGCCAACGATACCGACGTCGATAATCCCAACAGCACGCTGCTGATCGGCCGCGCCAATACGCTCGGCGGCCCCACCGCGACGTTAGGCTCGCCCATCGCCAACGGCCTGTCGATCGCCGCCGATGGCCGCAGCGTCGTGTTCGATCCGAACGCCTACACCGACCCCGTTACGCTCGTAACGGGCTTCGACTATCTTGCTGCTGGCCAAACCGCCACGGTCCGCATCGATTACAACGTGGTCGATCCCCAGGGCGCCAATTCGCGCGCCACGCCGCCGACGTTTTCGTCGCTCGTCATCACGATCACCGGGACCAACGATGCGCCGGTGGTGACCGGCACGGTAACCGGGATGGCGACCGAGGACGGCGCGACTTCGACGCTCGACGGGCTGTCGAATGCCAGCGATGTCGATA
>JANPAT010000462.1:0-2856 GCA_031430075.1 Chitinophagaceae bacterium
AATAATTTTCTAATGCTACATAACCCACTGCACCATGTGGGTCTAGTAAATAACCATATTGTTGATGAATTCTTTTTATGGTTGCTGCAGTTGCTGCATCACTAATACTACAACTACTCATGTTTAATTTTATAGCATCAACATTTTGGTGAAAGATTTCTAATATTCTTACAAAGTTGCTTGGATCACTAACATCCATAGCATTTGAAATAGTTGCTACTGTTGACTTTGGTGAGTATTGATGAGTTTGTAAAAACTCTGGCACAGTATCATTGGCATTACAAGCTGCAATAAAATGTTGAATCGGCAAGCCTGATTGTTGTGCTAAAATTCCTGCACAAATATTTCCAAAATTTCCACTAGGCACTGCAACTACTGGTGGATTATTTTTTTCAGCCCATTGCTTATATGCAAAAAAATAATAAAACTGTTGGGGCAACCAACGAGCTACATTAATTGAATTTGCAGAAGTTAAAAATATTTTTTTGTTGAGTTCTTTATCAAAAAAAGCCTGTTTAACCAAAGCCTGGCAATCATCGAAACTTCCTTCAACTTCTAGTGCATGAATATTATTACCAAGTGTGGTGAGTTGTTTTTCTTGAACACTGCTTACTTTTTCTGAAGGAAATAATATTAACACTTTTACTCCTGCTACATTATAAAAACCATTAGCAACAGCTGCACCAGTATCGCCAGATGTTGCAACTAAAATTAATAATTCTTTTTCTTTGTCTTTCGAAAAATATCCCAAGCACCTGCTCATAAATCTGGCACCAACATCTTTAAAAGCCAATGTGGGTCCATGAAATAATTCTAAAGAAAAAATAGTTGAATTGATTTGTTTTAATGGAATGGGAAAGTTTACAGTTTCACTAACTATCTTAAATAATTCTTCATCTGGAATACAATTTCCAATGTATGGTTGAATAACATCAAATGCAATTTGCTCATTCGATTTGTTCTCAATATCAGCAATCCATTGTTTGCTTAATTGAGGAATGTGTTCAGGAAAGTACAAACCTTTATCAGGTGCTTGTCCATTAATAGTTGCTTCTTTAAAATCTACAAAAACCGATTTGTTATTTAAACTATAATACTTCATTGGTTGATATGGAATTTAAACAATGGTAACGCCTTGTTTGCTTATTTTAGATACATAAGTTTTTGCTTCAATATTGAGTTCTTGATAAATTGCTATCATTTCCTTTTCAACTTTCTCTGCAATTTTTTTTGTTGTGCTAAACATAAATATAGATGGACCAGAACCTGAAATTCCACCACCAATTGCACCCACAGTTAAGCTTCTTTTTTTTACTCTATCAAAGCCTGGAATAAGTTTGCTTCTAACAGGTTCAATAATTTCATCTCTTAAACTATTTGCAATAATTTCTGGATTATTTTGTGAAATACCTGCAACCAATGCAGCTACATTACCCCAATGTTTTACTGCATTTTTCAAACTAATTTCTTTGGGTAAAATGGCTCTTGCTTCTGAAGTCTTAATTTCTATTTGAGGATGAACCACTGTTACAAAAAGTTTTGGAGTGGATAAAGGAATAATATCTAAAGGAGCATTTGAACGAATTAAACAAACTCCACCATAAATGCAGGGTGCAATATTATCTGCATGTTTTGCACCACTTGCAAGCTCCTCACCACACATGGCAAATTGTACTAACTCTGCTTTTGTAAAATAATTATTTAATAAATGATTTGCTGCAACAACAGCACCTGCAGCACTTGCAGCACTTGAACCTAATCCACTGCCTGGTTTAATAATTTTATTAATCACTACTTTAAAACCAATTGGTTTTTCGTAATCTTTCATCAATGCTAATAAAGCAACACCTGCAACATTTTTTTCTGGCTGTGTTGGTAATTTATATTTGTCTTTATGTTGAATGATGAGTTGTGGTTTGTTTAATAAAGTCAACTCCATTTCATCTTGAGGATGTTCTAAAGCCATACCAATAATGTCAAAACCACAAACCAAGTTTGCAACAGTTGCTGGAGCTTTTACTTTTATTGTTTTCATGTTTTCAATTATTGATTAGCTACTCTCATAATATCTGCAAACACTCCACTAGCAGTAACTTCAGCTCCTGCACCTGCACCTTTTATAACAAGTGGTTGCTCGGGATATCGATTAGTATAAAACAAAACAATATTATCTTTTCCGTAAAGATGATATAAGTCGTGCTGAGTATTTATATGTTGTAAACCTACACTGGCTTTACCTTTTTTACCAGCCTGAGATTGATAGGAAGCAACAAATTTTAATTTTTTTCCTGCACGATGAGCAGCATCAAAAATTTGTTTAAAATGTGCTTCTTCTTTTTCCATGGCTTTATAAAAATCTTCAACAGATCCTTGCATACAGGACTCGGGCAAAAACGATTCACAAACAATGTCCTCCATTTCTATATGCTCACCAGATTCTCTTGCTAAAATCATAATCTTACGCATGACATCAGTACCACTCAAATCTAAACGAGGGTCTGGTTCTGTGTAACCTTCATCCTGTGCTTGTTTCACTACTTCAGCAAATAATTTTTTACCATCGTAATGGTTGAACACAAAATTTAAAGTACCACTCAACACTGCATTAATGCTATTGATACTATCGCCACTTCTTAATAAATCATTCAAAGTTGCAATTACAGGCAAACCTGCACCAACATTGGTTTCAAACAAGAACTGACAATTGTATTCTCGAGCAGTATCCTTTAATTTTTTATAGTAATTATATTGGTAGGATGCTGCTACTTTATTACAAGCAACTATAGAAATACTTTTTTTCAAAAATAATTCGTAGTTCAGTGCAATATTCTCATTGGCTGTAACATCTACAAATAC
>JANPAT010000463.1:0-2184 GCA_031430075.1 Chitinophagaceae bacterium
CGTAAAGTAATTCTTACAAAAACTTTGCAGCTTTAATTAAATCTTCTGGTGTATCAATTTCAATTCCCATATAATCTGTAAGCACCATTTTTATTGAAACTCCATTTTCTAAATAACGTAAGCATTCAATTTTTTCTGCAGCTTCAAGTGGTGTAATTGGCCAATTGGTAAAATTGAGCAATGCCTGTTTTTTAAATGCATACACACCAATATGTTCATAATAAGTTGGTGAAATAACTGTATCTCTTTTATAAGGAATTACACTTCTACTAAATAGTAAAGCATTCATGTTTTTATCTACTGCAACTTTAACATAGTTGGGGTCGGCAATTAATTTTTCATCAGTTAAAACCTGCATTAAACTTGCAACCTGAACAGATTCATCACTAAAAGTTGCTAATAATTTTTCAAGTGCTGCACGTTGTACAAAAGGTTCATCGCCTTGCACATTAACAATAATGTCAACATCTAAATTTGCTGCTGCTTCAGCAATTCTATCACTTCCACTTTCATGATTTTTTTTACTCATAATGGCTTTACCACCATGTTCAACAATTTCATTAAAAATAATTTCACTATCAGTTACTACAAAAACATCGTCAAATAATTCTGTTGCAACAGTGTTATCGTAAGTATGACGAATAACAGTTTTGTTGCCTAAAACTTGCATCAGCTTTGCAGGAAATCTAGTAGCAGCATATCGTGCAGGAATAATAGCAATTTTTTTTAATGTGTTCATGTTGTAAATACTATTCAACAAAATTAATACATACTAAACTTGTTAAATCATATTAATATTGTGATACAATTTTAAGCTTTGTTTACAGTAAAAATTAATACAGAAGAAAAATATCCAATTATTCATTTAATAGATGAAACAAATAAAACTTATGCCGAAGTTTTTGCCTTTGGTGCTTTATTAAATAAATTTATTTGTACAATTGATGGTAAAGAATATAATGTTATTGATGGTTATGAAAATATTGAAGATGCCATTAAGCCAAAAGAAGCATGGTTTAAGAGTTGTAAGCTGAGCCCATTTGTTTGCAGATTAAATAATGGGAAATATTTTTTTAATGAAAAGGATTATACCATTAAAAAATTTTACTTAGCTGAACACGCCATCCATGGAATTGTTTATGATGCTGAATATAAAATTGTAACCACAGAAGCTAGTGCTAATGATGCTTTGGTAGAAATGAAATATGATTATTTAGGAACAGACAATGGCTATCCTTTTCCTTTTTCCATTCAAGTAATTTGGAAATTAAGTTCAGAAAATAAATTAACTGTAATTACAACTGTATCACATCAAAATGAAATTCCTATTCCTTTTTGTGATGGTTGGCATCCTTATTTTAAATTAGATGTAAGTGTTGATGAGGCTAAGCTTCAAATAAATTCTAATCAACAAATTGAATTTAATGAAACGCTTATTCCAACTGGAGCATTAATTATTGATGAGAGGTTTCATCAGCTAGCTACATTAAAAAATATTCAACTCGATAATTGTTTTAAGCTAAAAAATAATGAAGAAACGAATTGTATTGTAAAAGGGAAAAAATTAAAAATAGAAATTTCCTCAAACCCTAATTATCCTTATTTGCAAATCTATACACCACCACATCGAAAAAGTATTGCTATTGAAAATTTAAGTGCAGCACCAGATGCGTTTAATAATAAAATGGGATTAATATATCTCGAGCCTCAAAAAGAATATGAGTTTGTAGCAACGTATCAAGTAAAAACTATATAGTAGGATAATATTTTTCTACCAATTGTAATAAATCATCTTGTTTAATATGAGTTGCAATGGCACCATTCATTTGTAAAATTTCTGCAGAAAGTGTATGTGCAATTTTTAAACTTTCTTCATCTGTTTTATTTAAATACTTGGCTAAAATAAAACCAGACAATGAGCCATCTCCAGCACCTGTACAATCTTTTACTTCATCAACTTTTGGTGCTTCAAGTGTTATAGTTTTTTCTCTGGTAAATAAAACACTTCCATTAGCACCGTTGTGTAACCAAACTTTTTTTGCTCCTCTGTTTAATAATTCTTCTGCTTGTTCGTGTATGGTGGTATTATGATTGTTTCCTGTTAGTGCAGGTAGCTCATCTTCATTTGGTGTAAGCATAAAAACACCATTCAAATTCATCTTACTTAATTTTGCAGCAGGTGGT
>JANPAT010000464.1:0-2282 GCA_031430075.1 Chitinophagaceae bacterium
AGAAGCCATTAAGCAAGGTCATCTCCAAACCAAAGTCGCCAATGAATGGAAGCGGATGAATGCGATGGATCTTACAGATGTGTACTATGATAATTTCTTGCTGAACGGCAAAAACCAGAATGAACAGCCACAATTTAAAGCAGGTGATAAAGTAAGGCTTCGTATAGCTAACGGCGGGGCATCAGATTATTTTTGGCTCAGCTGGTCAGGCGGTAAGATAACGGTTGTAGCAACTGATGGCAACGATGTGGAACCTGTAGAGGTGGACAGGTTAATTATAGCAGTTTCAGAAACCTACGATGTTGTGGTAACCCTTCCGGATAACAAGAGCTATGAATTTTTGGTAACACCTGAAGACCGTACAAAGCATGCTTCCATGTGGTTGGGCAGCGGCGAAAAAGTACCTGCTGTAAAATTGCTGAGGCCAAAATATTTTGCCGGCATGAAGATGATGAATGAAATGATGGACATGAAAGGCAACATGATTGAAATGGATGGGATGAAAATGCAAAACCAGATCATGGATATGAATACGGTTGTTTATCCTGAAATAACAGGCCCGGAAAACCCGAATGATACAATGAATGCAGGTGGGATGAAGATGAATAGCGATAAACAAATGCCAATGGATCACAGCAGTCACAACATGGCAGGCATGGAGATGGGGGGAGGTGAGACTACTGATATTGTTTCGCTTAATTATGAGATGCTGCGGGCGCCTGAAAAAACCACACTGCCCAACGGCCCGTGGAAAGAATTGAAATTTGACCTGACGGGAAATATGAACCGTTATGTGTGGAGCCTCGACAATAAAGTAGTTTCAGAAACAGATAAAATTCTTATTAAAAAAGGAGAGAACATACGGATAATACTTTTCAATAACAGTATGATGCGCCATCCCATGCACCTGCACGGGCACGACTTTAGATTATTGAACGGGCAGGGTGAAAATGCCATCATGAAAAATATTATTGACATCATGCCTATGGAAAGAGATACAATAGAATTTGCAGCAAACGAACCTGGTGGCGACTGGTTTTTTCATTGTCATATTTTATACCACATGATGAGTGGCATGGGCCGGGTTTTCAGTTATGATAATCCCCTTGTTGATAAAACAGATATTACAAACACCAAAGTAGCCAGGCGTGGATTAAATGCTGATGATAGAAAATTTCATCCTATGGGCAGGTTAGGCCTGGAAAGCAACGGCAGCGATGGAGAGTTTATGCTGGCACAAACAAGATGGAAGGCAAGCACTTTATGGCATTTAGGTTTTCACGATAAACATGGTTACGAAAGTGAAACGATGATTGGGCGCTACATGGGCAGAATGCAATGGTGGTATCCATACGTGGGATTTGATTATCATTACAAAAAGGAAGGCGGCCCAAAAAATATTTTTGGTGGCGAAGAGAAAAACCTCTTCGGACAAACAAGTAATAAAAATAACCGTAAAACAGTAATAGCAGGTGTGGCATACACCCTGCCTTTGTTATTTATTGCCGATGGAAGAGTTGACGGCAACGGTAAATTCCGTTTCCAGTTAAGCAGGGAAGATATTCCCATAGCACCGCGGTTAAGATTTAACATGATGATAAATACCGATAAAGAATACATGGCAGGCTTCAGGTATATTCTTACTAAATATTTTTCCTTATCTACACATTATGACAGTGATATGGGATTGGGTGCCGGCATAACAATTACTTACTAACACAATTAAAAAAATTTAAAAAGCAAATCAATACTGAATCAATAAGACAACTGAAAATGGGAATTTGTTAGAAGCCTTTTTATTGTGATAAGGTGGACGATGCATTTGAACAAACAGATGCAAATGCAAAGGGGTTACTGACAAAATTTATTTCAGATGCCGGGTTTAAAAATGCCTGTGTAAAAAAGCAGTTAAAAACCATGTTTGGCCTGGTTCAGATAATCAGCGCTTAAAAAATATAATCACATTAAAAAGAAATTATGAAAATTTACTTTCAACTTTTCGTTTTATCTCTGGCACTACCGGTAAAAGCATAACAGCAAAAAAAGAAGAAGTGTGTTACAACCCAAACCTCGTGAAAGAAATGTAGAAAGATATGGGATCACCGTGAGCCTCCAACTATAGCGAAGGTATTAAATAGTAAAACAATTAAAGATCATGAAAACGAGCAATAAAGCGGAAACTCCGGCAACGCCACCGGTAGTTAAACCACAGGAAGAAAAAGGTAACACTGATACCGGGAAGCCTGCAACTATGGATCATTCCAAAATGGATCACTCAAAGC
>JANPAT010000465.1:0-3672 GCA_031430075.1 Chitinophagaceae bacterium
TTATTAGCACCTCCTGTATATACTAGACCTGTTGATTTTAAAGGATGGAAGGTTCCTGAAATTCTACTTACAGGTAATCCTAAATTAATAGAGGAATGGCGTTTTGAAAAAGCCGTTGAAAGAACCATTCTTATTCGTCCAGATTTAATGAAAGAATAATAACTGATTTTCGTCAGTTTATAAGTCATAAAAAACTATGACAATTCCATGGCATTTGTAAAAATTACTAAAGCGAGTTTTGCATTAAGAAAACAACATGCAAAAACTAGTTACAATAATCATTACACTTTTCATCTTCCAACAAGTTGGTCTTTCTCAAAAAGACTCTGCAATTGTAAATTTGAATGAAGTTGTGGTTACTGCAACAAGAAGCGAAAGAAAATTGGGCAATGTAGCAGTACCAGTTACTATAGTTTCAGAAAAAAATATTCAACAAGCTGCTTCATTACGTTTAAACGATATTTTAAATGAACAAGCAGGTTTATTTTTAACTTCTGGCTTTGGTACTGGCATTCAAATGCAAGGTCTAAACCCAGATTATACATTAATCTTAATTAATGGTGAGCCTTTAATTGGAAGAACTGCAGGGGTTTTAGATTTAAATAGAATTACTGTTGGCAATATTCAAAAAATTGAAATTGTAAAAGGACCTTCATCAAGTTTATATGGCAGTGAAGCCATGGCAGGGGTTATTAATATTATTACCAAACAACCTATAAACAATAATTATTCTGCTGGCATTAGATATGGTACTTACAATACCACAGATGCCAATATTTCTGCAGCAACAAAATTCAATAAATTATTGGTACAAGTATTTTCAAATTATTATTCAACAGATGGTTTTAGTATCAGACCCAATTCCGTTGAAAGAACAGTTGCACCAATTGAAAGATTAACCAATCAAGTTCAATTCAATTATCCATTTTCAAATAAAACAAAACTGAGTATTTTAGGAAGATATTCTTATGAAAAAATTATCAATAAAATTGCTGTAACCAATACTGGTAGTACTACATATTCTGATGGCATAGAAAAACATAATGATTACAATATTAATCCAATACTTACCCATCAATTTAGCAAAAAAGTAAATAGTGCTTTACGTTTATATCATTCACGATTTAAATCAACACAAGACTTAAGTACAAACACCCCAAACGCTTACAACGATTACTTTTTACAAGATTTTTATAGAGCAGAAAACCAAACTGATATCACTGTTAATGATAAAATTTCTGTAAATATTGGTACTGGATATATTGCTGAAAATGTTAGAAGTTCAAGGTACGATAATAAGGATAATGTAAAACAAAGCAACATTATTTATGGCTTTATTCAAAACGAATTTAAAGCAAGTGAAAAACTAAGCATTATTGGAGGATTAAGGTATGATAAGAATAGCATTTATGCTTCTGCATTCTCTCCTAAACTTGCAGTTCATTTTAAATCTAGTAAAAAAATAACACTCAATGCTAGTATTGGCAGGGGTTTTAAAGCTCCAGACTTTAGACAACTTTATTTAAATTTCACCAATACTGCTGCAGGAAGCTATAGTGTTTTTGGAGCACTTGAAGCACAAACACAAGTTGCACAACTAGATAAACAAGGTCAAATTCAATCTTTCGAAAACGACTATTACAAACTTGCTGCATTACAACCAGAATTTTCTACAGGAATGAATTTTGGTGCTAAATTTTTATTAAGTAACAATACATTTATTGAAAGCAATATTTTCAGAAATGATATTGAAAATTTAATTGATAGCAGACTAATTGCTAATTATAAAAATGGAGCACAAATTTTTAGTTACTTAAATGTAAAAAATGCTTACACACAAGGCATAGAAGTTAATATTAGTCATAAAGTAAACAAAAATATTACACTTACATCAGGCTATCAATATTTAGAAACTGCAGATAAAGACCAAATAGAATTAATAAAAAAAGGATTAGTATTTACAAAAGATGCTACTGGTGTTTCAAGAAAAATGGAGTTGAATGAATATTTTGGATTACCTAACAGAAGCAAACACATGGCCAATATTAAATTATTGTACGAAAAAAATAATTTCTTTTTTAATACAAGACTAATGTATAGAAGCAAATGGGCTGTGGGTGATAAAGATGGTAATGGATTATATAATAATAACGATGAATTTGCAAAAGGTTTTGTTCAACTCAATAGTTCTATTGGTAAACAATTCAATCAGATAAGTTTACAAACTGGCTGCGATAATATTTTAAATTATTCCGACATTAATAATCTACCCAATATGCCGGGTAGAACTTTTTATATCTCTTTCAAATATCAATTAACAAAAAAAACAAAACAAGTAAGATGAAAAATTCAATTACAAAACTCATGACCATTCTTTTAATTACTGCAACAATGGTATCGTGTAAAAAAGAAGATGCAGCAATAGACACCACTAATAATGGATCTTTTAAAGTGTATACTGTTGGTAATATTACCACTGTACAAAATTTAATGGGTGATACTATTTTAGGAATTAATCCAACAACATTTCAACCTTATGGAAGTGGTAAATTTACCTTCTTCAATTTGGCAACTGGCCAATTAGTAGCAAATACTGATAGTGCAACTAATAAATGGGATATTGCTTTTAGAGGTATCACCATTTTAACCAATAGTGGAAATAGTGGCCCAGGTTTAGGTGGTGCTTATGTTCAAGTTGGTGTTTTTGCAGATGTAACAAAAGTGTCATCTGATTCAACATTTAGAGTGGACAATGCACCTAACTATGCTATAACAACAGGTAGCAATAAAGGTTGGTATGTTTATAATGGTGCCAATAATTTAATTACTCCAATACCTGGTAGAGTTTTAATAGTAAGAACTGCAACAGGTAAATATGCAAAAATTGAAATTTTAAACTATTATAAAGGTGGTGTAACTCCTGCTGCAAGTGCATCAGATGCTACTAAACTTTCTCAACAACGATATTATACTTTTAGATATACTTATCAAGCTTCTGGTTCTACAACGTTTTAAGTAAGTTTTTGTTTAGTTAATGTAAAAGGTGTAGACAAAAAAGTCTGCACCTTTTTTTATTGAATACTCGTCATTTCGAAGTTCCTGCTGAGAAATCTCAACAATAATAACTATCGTCATTTCGAAGTTCGTGCTGAGAAATCTCCATATTGATAATTCAACAGATTTCTCCCTTCGTTCGAAATGACGAAAAATTTTAATCTTCAATCATCTTTATTTTTTTTGATATTTGTAAATAGCAATTTACCAAATGAATCTGTATCAAAAATTACAACAAGCCAAAAGTGAAGAAGATGTAAAAGATGCATACATTAAAGCATTGGGACTAAAAGGCTATAGCAAAAATTTAATAGATATTCAAACTAAAGAAATTTGGTTTGAAGCTAAAGACAATAGTAACAACAGCACTTATGCCATGTTTACACAACTCATGCATTATGTGCAACAAGCTTTAAATAAAGGAGATTATTTACCTCCTTTTTTATGTGTAATTGATACTAAAAAAGCAGCTATAATGAAGTCGGCTGATGTAATTCCTTTTTTAGAAAAGAAAACTATTAAATGGGGTAAAAGTGCTAGTAGCTATACAACAGAAGCTTTAGATGCCATATCTGCATATATTGGTACATACATTATTAGTTTTAAAATAGAAACTCA
>JANPAT010000466.1:0-2103 GCA_031430075.1 Chitinophagaceae bacterium
CATATCTTATATAACTAATTAATTTTTCGCAAGTTTTTTTCCATTTTTCGGTTTCTAACATAGGTTCGTTATACAATTCAAAAAATAAATAATCGTATCCATGACCTTTAAAATTTTGTTGAACTTGTTTCCAAATCCATGAAATATGATTGATGTTTTTATCAGTTAAATTATCATCACTTAAAAATCCATAATGATATGATAGAATGAGTTTTAATTTTAAATTGTAACATGTAAAATAAATATCCTTAAGCTTTGAAAGTATTTCTGGGCGTAGGTTTGAAGAGTTTGGATATAAAAAAGAATCTAAGGCAATAGGTAATCTAATAGTAGTAAAACCAAGTTTTGCAATCTCATTTATTTTTAAATTAATATCTTTTTGTAACATACTTTCTGAGCTTTCCCAAGTGTGCTCTAGTTCAGATAAATTCACGCCACTTCCAAAAGTCTTTTGTATCCCAGAAACTGACAGTATTCTTTTATTAACACAGAATGTGAATTGTGTTAATAAGAAAATGAAAGTTATTAAGATTAGTAATCTTGATACGTTTAATTTTAACTTCACGCTGAAATATGTTAATAACTGCTTTAAATAAATTGACTGCATAATTACAAATATGGATAACAATTTCAAATTTCAATTTGCTAATATTAATAAAACTGCTTTTGTTCAAGAAGTGAACAAGAGGGGTTCCTATTATGCAAATGTTGTAATGTGGACAACCTTACTATTATTACCACTTTTTATTTTAATAGATTACTTGCTAGGAAAATCAGCTTGGATTGATTTTATTTTAGTAAGATTAATAGGTTGGGGTGTTTCATATTTAATATATGTACATTCAACAAAAGAAAATTGGGGGTACCTAAAAACCATTTTTTGGTTTGTAATGGTAAATATTGTTGTCAATGCCATTATCTGTGGTATAGTTCCAGCTAGTGGTTCAACTTTGGGTTATTTTTTAATTCTTTCAATAGCAGTACTTGTAATTAATACTACAATATTTTGGCCCCCCATACATTCTATATATGCATGTTTAGTTTCTTATCTAGTTATATTTTTTATTTACTCATTTAAATCACGACCAGATAAATACAGCTTCATGATAGAACATGGAGGCGGTGTTTACTTTTTAGTTTCGGCATTCTCATGTTTTTTAGCTTATACGCGTTATAATATTTTACAAAGAGATGCTGAAAGAACGGTTGTTTTAGAAGATGCCCATAGTAAATTAATTGAGAGAAATGAATTGATTAAAGATCAACATTTTGAAATTAAAGAAACCAATAGAAAACTTCAAGCTGTTAGTGAAACCAGTCAGGAAAACATGACGGTTTTAATGGATGATTATCAAAATTTCTCCGATACTGTAAAATCATCTTTCGAAACATTAAAATCAACTTCTTACAATTTAACACCAACACAGCTTGATATTTTAAATTCATTAACAACACAAAATGATAAGTTGCGTTACTTGGCTCAAAAGCTTACTGGTGTTGGTTCAGAAACAAGTAGTAGCAATACTGTACAATTTAATAGTGAAACTTTTGATTTAAATCCTGAAGTGGAGAAAGCTGTAATTGATATTGCAGAATCTGCTATGTTGAAGAACATGAATTTGCAGTTGAATATTTCTCCTGCAGTAAATACAGTACATCAAGATAAATTATTTACAGAGCAGGTATTGAATAAATTATTGAATAATATTATTCGCCACTCTCAACCAGGTTCAATAATTACAGTTAGAGCAGAACAAAGTGATGGCAAGGCTATTGTTGAAACCATTAGTCATGGTGCTTTAATTGGTATGGATAAATTAAACGAAATGTTTAATAAATTAAGAAATGCTGCAATTAATGAAGAAGGTGATTTAAGTGATCTTGGTTTAGCAGCAACAAAAAAATTAGTAGAAACTATGAAAGGCAAACTAACCTATAGTAGTGATGAAAAAACAGGTAATTATTTTAAAATAGAATTCCCAAGCACCCAGTAAATCTAAACAATATGAAGTCTAAATTTCTTTTATCCGTAGCCTTAATGTTCGTTGCCTTGCAACTATTTGCACAAGAAAGAACATTTAAATCAATGGGTTATGATGATGC
>JANPAT010000467.1:0-1537 GCA_031430075.1 Chitinophagaceae bacterium
ATAATAATACAATGCAATCACCATATTTATTGCTGCAATCGTTATCAGAATATAATTCCCTTTTCCAGCACCAGCTATCAACAAAAAGAATTTACCAAAAAATCCAGCAGTTGGTGGAATGCCTGCTAAAGAAAATAATGCAATAGTCAATATCCAAGTTAATGCTGGATTGGTTTTATATAAGCCTTTATAATCATCAACATTTTCTTTGCCTGCTAATGCACTAATTAAACTAATAACACCAAATGCAGCTAGGTTAGAAAAAACATAAATTAAAATAAAATAAACCACCGCTGTAACACCTTCAATAGATTGACCACTGATGCCAATTAATATAAATCCAACTTGTGCAATAGAAGAGAAAGCAAGAAATCGTTTCATATTCTGTTGTCGAATAGCAAATAAATTTCCGATTAGCATGGTAATAACAGCAATAATAAATATCATATTATACCAAATCTCATCTATAGAAATAAAAACACGATATAATACAGAAACAAATACAAATAAAATAGCAGCTTTTGAAATTACTGAAAGATAAGAAGTAACTGCAACAGGAGATCCTTCATAAACATCTGCTGTCCATAAATGAAAGGGTACAGCAGAAATTTTAAACCCGAAACCAGCTAATAATAAAATAAACGAAAATAATTGTAATGGGCTTCCATTAATTGCGGTAGTTAATTGAATAAAATTAACAGTACCAGTTGTACCATAAATAAATGAAATGCCTAACAACAATAAAGCTGATGAAAAAGCTGATGAAAAAATTAGTTTCATAGCGGCTTCTGATGATTTTCTTTTATTCAAATCAAAATTGGCCATTGCGGCAATAGGAATTGTTGAAAGCTCTAAGGATAAATAAAACATTAAGAGATTGCCACTTGATATCATATAAAACATACCCAATAATGATGATAGTAACAACATATAAAACTCTTCAACATGTTGGTGTTCTTTTAACCAATGATAGGCTTGTAGTGAAATAATCCAAACACCAATATTTAAAATGTTCTTTTCAAAAGCAATTATTGAATTGGTATGATACATATCTGCAAAAAGCCATCCATCTTGATTAAATAAAAAACCAATCACAATATTTATAAATAGTAAAATATTAATCCATTTTAGAAAGTTTTCTTTTTTTATTTCAGATGAAAAAACTTTTACAAAAAGTAACACAAAGAGAATTACCATAAGTAATAGCTCTTGTTTCATCAGAATAAAAAAATCGTTTATGTTCAACATTTTATAATTTAATTAATTGTAAATACAATTCTATCAAAAATAATTTTTGCTCCAGGCCCAATTAATTCTTCTAACCAAAATGGAGCAAGTCCAATAGCTAAGATTCCAAAAGTTAATAATCCTGCAGCTAGCTTTTCATTCCATCTTGCGTCACCAAGTTGTAGATGATTTTCATTTTCAACAGGGCCCATAATTACTTTTCCTACAGCTCGTAAAATATATACTGCAGTTACTACAATTGATGCACATGCAATGATTGTTGCAATTCGATATGTATTATCAACATTTT
>JANPAT010000468.1:0-6852 GCA_031430075.1 Chitinophagaceae bacterium
CACAAACATTCTGTTAATGTTACTGTTCATGCAGTTGCTAATGGGAATATCTACTAATCTATATTTACCTGCAATGGGTACTGCTGGTTTACTACGAGAAGCTGTTAATGGAGATAATCTTGAACCAGCACCACCACCTAAAATTACTGCTACTACTGACTGAGATAAATTTGCCATTCATTATATTTTCAAAACAATAAATAAATAATTAGTATTATGAAGATAAGAATTTTAATATTGTATTAGAAAACCTTTTTACAAAAAAATAAAATTGGCTAAACACCAAATTGTTTGAGGTGATGATCAAAATGTTTCCATTGGCTATAACCCCATTCGTAAGAAGATAGTTTTCCAAAAGCTGGATGAATTCTTCCGTCACACTCTTTTTCACCTTTATCAATAAAAATTTGTAGCCTTTGTAATAGTAATTTTTTTTCTTCTTCAAATTCTTTTTCGGTTGTAATAATAAATTCTTTTGCAGTAGGTAAACTTGGTTTATAAGGTTTTTTACTCATCATCATTTTTTTAATAATGGGTTGCATGAGTTTTAAAAAAAATGGAGGTTTAAGTTGAACATCTCCTGTTGCTGTGCCTAAAGCTATGTTGCTGTGATGTAACATTTGTGCTACATTCATCTTGCCCCAAATTGCTTTAGAATAAGGTGTTAGCTTTTCAATTCTAGAAATAATTTCTTCACTCACATTTGGTTCGAATAATGATGGCATAAAGTTTTAATCTAAAAAAATTAATTCATCTTCACTTCAAATAATAATGGCCAGTTTTTACCTGTAATATAAAAAGTTTGTTTTTGTTTATTGTAAGCAATACCATTGAGTACAGCATCTTGGTGTAAGTTAGGCATGTATTGATTCATTAATCCACTAAAATCATATTTTGCCATTACTTTTCCTTGTTTAGGGTCTATTTTAACTATGTATTTTTTTAGCCATACATTGGCATAAATAAAGCCATCAACATATTCTAGTTCATTAATGTTTGCAAGTGGTCCATACTCATCAAAAATGGCAACAATATTTTCTTCGGCAAATGTGTTGGTATTTCTATAATATAAATTATTACTGCCATTACTCATGATAATTTGTTTGCCATCATTCGTCATACCCCAACCTTCTCCTTTATAAGAAAATTCTTGAAGTTTTTTAAATGATTTTGCATCGTACACAAAACATTTTTCTTCTTTATAAGTTAGTTGAAATATTTTACTATTGATAATAGTAATACCTTCTCCAAAATATTTTTTATCTAAATCTATTTTTTGAATATCCTTTCCAGAAATCAAGTTAATCTTGCTCAATTTACTAGTTCCATATAATCCTGTTCCTTCAAAAAGTATACTATCTCTATATTCTAAACCTTCAGTAAATGAACTTTCGTTATGTGGATATTGGTTGATGATTTGAATGCTTGATTGTTGTATTGTAGCAGGAGGAACAATAGTTTCAGAAGCAGAATTACTGTTACAAGAAATGATAACTATCAATCCTAATATGATAAATGATATTTTTTTCATTGATTTAAACATTAAATCTAAAGTGCATAATATCTCCATCTTTCACAATATATTCTTTTCCTTCAATTCTTAATTTACCAACTTCTCTGCATGCAGCTTCACTTTTATATTGAACATAGTCAGTATAACTAATTACTTCTGCTTTGATAAATCCTTTTTCAAAATCTGTATGAATAACACTTGCTGCTTGTGGAGCTTTCCAGCCTTTATGAATGGTCCATGCTCTTACTTCCTGAACTCCTGCTGTAAAATAAGTATCCAATTCTAAAAGTTTGTAAGCTGATTGTATTAAACGATGCAATGCAGGTTCTTTCATGCCAAATTCTTCCATAAACATTTGCTTGTCTTCTTCGTTTTCCATTTCAGCAATTTGTGCTTCAACATTATTGCACATAACAATCACTTCTGCACCTTCATCTTTAACACCTGCTTTTAATGCTTCGCTATACTTATTCCCTGTATGCATACTGGCTTCATCAACATTGGCAACATACAAAACACGTTTATCTGTTATGCACATTAAATCGGCAATTGCCAATTTTTCTTCTTTGCTTAAACCCAGACTTCTAATATTTTTTCCATTATCCAACTGTGCTTTGCATCGTTGTAAAATTTCAGCTTCAACTTTCATTTTAGGATCAGTTTTGCTCATTTTTTCACACTTAGAAAGTTTGCGTTCAACACTATCTAAATCTTTTAACTGCAATTCTGTGTCAATAATTTCTTTATCACCCATTGGATTGATAGCCCCTTCATCTCGTAAAACATTTTCATCTTCAAAACATCTAATTACTTGAATAATGGCATCTACTTCTCTAATATTTGCTAAAAATTTATTGCCCAAACCTTCGCCTTTACTTGCACCTCGTACCAAACCTGCAATATCTACAATTTCTAATTGTGTAGGAACTACTCTGTTGGGGTTTACTAAATCTCGTAAAGTATTTAATCTTTCATCTGGCACATCAACCAAGCCTACATTGGGTTCTATGGTGCAAAATCTATAATTACTGGCTTGTGCTTTGGCACTATTACTTATTGCATTAAACAAAGTTGATTTTCCTACGTTTGGCAATCCTACTATTCCTGCTTTTAAAGACATTTTACAATTTTAATCTGTTAACTATGGGTATTTATTTTACTAAAGTTTGCAAATATAATGGTAATGCTGTTGTGGGGTTTAACTATAAGTAAATTACGTTTTCCGGACACTTTTTGATGTAATTATTTAGGTAAGATTTGATGATAAAATTTTCTGGATAAGCTGTGAACTCTTTTTTAATATCTTCTACTTTTAATTTAGGATGAATATTTTGTAAAACTCCCATACCATAGAATTTGCCTTCTTCAACTAAAATATATGTTGATGTTTGATCGTGAACCAAATAGGTTTTATTGGTTTCTCTAAAATCTTTTTTTATTTGGTCGATGATTTTGTTGTGTTCTTTAACTTTTTTTAACTCCGTGGGTTCTTCTTTCGATAAATAAAATATGGATGGATGAATTTCGAATGCTTTACAATATTGCAATAAAACATTTCTGGCTTCAATTAATAATGGAAATGTGGCTAGTGGTGTTAAAATTTTTCTTTTATTATCAATGGCTAATCTTTTATAACCTTTTGCATCTTCAAATTCATAAATGCCATATTGCTTTTCATAATGCTTCTGACTTTTATTAAATAAAGGCCAATACTTTTTTATTTCTATACTTTCTAAAATGCAAGCAGTGAGCTCACTACTCGAATTCTTCCAAACAATTTCATAAATATGTTTTAAAAATTCTTGCTTTTGTTTTGATATTTTGTTGTTTGAAAAATGGCTGCTAATTCTTTTCTTTAAATTCACTGCTTTGCCAACATAAATTATTTTTCCTTTTTTATTTTTAAAATAATACACACCAGGTAATGAAGGCAATTCGTGAAAATTATTTTGTATTAAATTCGGAGGAAGGTATTGATAAATTTTTCTTTTTTTAGTTAGTTTTTCTATTTCATTGTTGGTATCATTTTGTTGCAAAATCATAAATAAATCCATCATAGCTTCTGCATCACCAATTGCTCTATGTCGAGCTTTATTTTCTATATTGAAATGAATGCTTAAACTGCCTAATCCATACTTTGGTAAACCAGGAAAAATTTTTCTGCTCAATTTTACTGTGCAAATTTTTGGTAAGTCAATACTGTATCCTGCAGTTTTTAAATGTTGGCTAACAAAGGAATAGTCGAAATTTACATTATGTGCAACAAAAACTCTATCCTTTAATAAATTATAAATATTTTCTGCAACTTCTTCAAATTTAGGAGCAGATGCTACCATTTTATTAGTAATACCTGTCATGCTCTGAACATAAGGCTGAATTGGTGCTTCGGGATTAATTAGAGTATGAAATTTTTCTTCAACTTGTTGACCATCAAATAATATTATGGCAATTTCTGTGATGCAATTTTTTGTGGAATATCCACCTGTAGTTTCTATGTCTATAAATGCAAACACAATTACAAATTAAGCACAAATATTTTTCAATTTTATGAGTTTTAAGTTTAAGTTAATGAATAGATAATTTTATACTCATAGTTTAACTTACATTTGACCCCTTAATTTTTTTTGATGAAATTATTTGTACAACATATTAAAATTATTACAGGCAGTTTGTTGCTGTTTTTTGTAATTCTTACAAAAAGTTTATTTGCACAAGCTCCAGTTGGGTATTATAATGCTGCAACTGGTTTAAATTGTTCTGCATTAAAAACTTCTTTAAAAAATATTATTACTAGTGGTAATACTCCTCAATCTTATGCTAATTTATGGACTCAATACCAACTTACAGATATTAAACAAAGAACAGTAGGAACAGGTTCTGCAAATGTTATTTACGATATTTATTCTGCAAAACCAGGTAATGTAGATCCGTATCAATATACTCCAGGTACAAATCAATGTGGAAATTATAGTGCAGAGAATAATTGTTATAACAGAGAACATTCTGTACCTCAAAGTTGGTTCAATGGAAATACTTCAGTTAATGGACCTACAACAGATTATTTACACGTTTTTCCTACTGATGGTTGGGTAAACGGTAAACGTGCAAATTTTATTTATGGTGAGGTAGCAACAAGTTCTTTTACAAGTTTAAATGGCAGCAAACTAGGATCATCGGCAATTGCTGGATTTACAGGAAATGTTTTTGAGCCCATAGATTCTTTCAAAGGTGATGTGGCTAGAGCATTTTTATATTTTGTTACTCGTTATGAAAATGATATGTCAACTTTTGCTTTAAATTCTGAAGCTGCTCAAAGTTTTGATGGCAATATTTTTCCATCAGTTAAAATCGAGTATTTAAAGTTGATGATTAAATGGCATAATAATGATCCTATAAGTGAAAAAGAAAGAACAAGAAATAATGGTGCTTATTCATTTCAAGGCAATCGAAATCCATATATTGATAACCCATCTTATGTAAATTCTGTTTGGAATGCCACTTGCCCTGGGCTTTCAGCCCTGCCAGTAGATATTATTTTCTTTGCAGGAAAACTTAATGGAAGCTTGTTAAATTTAAGTTGGGAAGTTGGTACAGAAATAAATGTAATGCAATACGAAATTGAAGAAAGTGTTAATGGCACTACATATAAAACTATTGGAATACGAGAAGCACAGCATCTTTATCAATATTCATTTAATCATTCTATTGAAGAATTAAGAGGTAGAAGATTGTATTATAGAATTAAGAAAGTTGATAAAGATGGCAGATATGCTTATAGTGATGTGTTTACTATTCATTTACCATTGAATGTGAAATTTGATGTTTATCCTAACCCAGTGAAGAATGAATTGGTTTTACGATTAAATAATAATGCTAATGCACCAGCTCAGTTAGAAATTGTAGATGTTGTTGGTAAAACTATATTAACTCAAAAAGTAACTATATCTAATGGAGTAATTAGTACAAATATTCAAACTATATCTAATGGAACTTACTTTGTTAAATTGAATTATAAGGGTGAGATTTTAACAGCAAGAATATTAGTGGAGAAATGATGAACTAAAAATGATTATTGATGAATTGAACATCAAAAATTTTTTCAAAATTGTTTTTCACTTTTTCTTTTACTTCATACATATCAACTTTTCTTCCAAGTTCTTTTTCTAATGAAGTAACTTTTTTATTTACAATACCACAAGGTATAATATTATTGAAATAGGAGAGATCTGTATTTACATTAAATGCAAAACCATGCATAGTAACCCATCTGCTACATTTGATGCCAATGGCACAAATTTTTCTTTCTTTACCTTTTAGTTCAGCATCAATCCAAACGCCAGTTTCACCTTTGCTTCTTCCGCCAACAATGCCATATTCTACCATGGTTAAAATAATTACATCTTCAATACTTCTTAAATACCAGCCTAAATCTGTTTTAAACTTGTCTAAATCTAAAATAGGATAACCCACTAATTGTTCTGGACCATGAAAAGTAATATCTCCTCCACGATTGATTTGAAAATATTCAATTCGTTTTTGTTGTAGTTCGTTTGCAGAAATTAATATATGATCTTCTTTGCCATTTTTTCCTAATGTATAAACTGGATGATGTTCTACAAATAAAAGATGATGATGGGTTGGGAGAGAAGTTTCGTTTTCTTTCAACTCACGATTTTTTATTTTAATATCAACAATTTCCTTCAATAATTTTTCTTGATAATCCCAAACTTCCTTATAAGATCGTAAACCTAAATCTTGAAATAAAACTTCTTGCATAAGAAGCAAAGATAGTTGGATGTTTGATGTTGGAGGTTAGTTGTTTAGTGTTTTGGTTGGATGTTAGGTGCTGTAATATTTATCTTTAATAAGTAAATAAAAAACAACATTCAGCAAACATTACCAATAATAATTTATAATTTATAATTAATAATTATCCTACTGTCCTACCATAAAAACTGCATTGCTTAATAAAAGTTTTCCATTTTCCCAAAACAATCTAAAAATGGGGTTATCACTCAAATAAGTTATAGAACCATTACCCATTTCATAAACACCAAATAAAGTTCCATCTTTCAATTTATTTTTTACTTTAAATCCAGTAAAACCTGTTACATAATTATCTTTTTTCAGCACACCCACATTCCAACCATCTTTCATAAATTCATAAATATTGGAATCTTGTTTAAGTGTGTAGTAATAATTTGGATAGCCATAAGCTAAAGGATGTGTATTGTCTAATTCTAATTTATAAATGGCTCCTGGAACATTGTTTGAAATATCTTCTCTTTCACGATTACCATATATTTTTAAAGATGCATAAGTGCTACTGTCTGTATCTT
>JANPAT010000469.1:0-2086 GCA_031430075.1 Chitinophagaceae bacterium
AATGGAATGAGGGAAATTGATGGAATCTAAAATTTCAATATCATTGCCTCGTCCAATACCAATCATAGCTGTACTAAAATCGCCACTTCCATCTATACTTAATAATGCTGCTTCTTGAAATGGAGAAGCAAAAAATGCAGAAGCCAAATGACTTCTATGATGCTCTACATGATGTATTGTCATTCCGAGTGGTAGCGAGGCTTTTGTCATTCCGACAAAGGAGGAATCTCTCAATTGTTTTAACTCCTGTTCAATACCTAAAACTTTTTTTTGATTAGCAATTCTGTTTTTAATGAACTCAAATCCTGCAAATGGGTTTTGTAATGCAAACTTCAACTTAGCTATTTTTTTTACATTGGGGTCTCGTCCAATAGCAATATGATCTACTTGTTCTATACCAATACCTGCTTCTCTTAAACAAAACTCAATAGCTAATTTTGGGAAACCTGCCCAATGTTTAATACGAGTAAATCTTTCTTCTTCGGTAGCAGCAATCATTTTACCATCTACAAAGATTGCAGCTGAAGAATCTGCATGATAGGCATTAAGACCGAGAATAATCATAGGAGAATGATGAATTATGAATTACGAATTATGAATTATGAATTATGAATTATGAATTACGAATTATGAATTATGAATTACGAATGATTGATTAGTTTTCACCGAAAAGTTCGTTATAACCTTTGGTGAGTTGTGAATTATTAATATACTCATGAGCCAATTGGAAAGATGCGTTGCAATAGTTATTAAACGCATCCTGACTCCAAGCTGCAGCTTGTTGAATTGGTTCAACTAAAGAGTTTTCATTTTCAATATCCACATCCCAACCAGTATTTTTTTCTTGTAATTGTACCCAAGGTGTAAAATGATTTGCAATTATTGGGCAGTTTGCCCTATACTTTGATAGAAGCAAAAACTTTCAATAACCTATGTATTTACTGCCACCTGCTGCAAACGACTGAAAGCAGCAGTAGCCTTATATTTTGTCTGGCTCATCGTCAAACAGTTCGTGTAATTTTTGTAGTAAAAGTTTCTTGTCGGGAAGTTGCATTGTATATTCCGAAACCATTGTTGCTGAAAGACTTCTACTTAAAGCGTATTCAACAACTTCACACAAGAGCACGCTGCATATCTTTTTCATTATACGGTTCCGGCAAGTTCAGAAATTCAAATACATAACTGTCTTTGAAAGTATTGGTGAGTACTTTATTGCTTTCTCTCACCATCGGTGAGAGTTTTGAATTGCCGATGATTGTACGCTCGAAAAAGCTAACAGAAATTTGCCGGTCGAGTTTTCTTTTACTGTAATTTTCCTGCTTAACAAGTTTAAGATAAAACTCCTTTTCCTCAATTGTTTTACATCTTGAAAATATCAGCATATTATTAGTCCAACTGATTTCTCTCACCAATGGTGCAAGTTTTGAACAGTCCTTGTAACTCTCGTAAAACTGCTTCATCCTCCAAATATTCTTATCCGAAAATCCTTTGATTTCGGGCTCATTAGTTTTAATGTAATGGGCTAATTCCTGCACAACAGCATCACCCCATTCCGATTGTTCAATTTTTTTTGCTGATGTATAATCCGATATTCCAATAAAGATTAATCAATTCAGCGTTTACGGCTCTTATTGCGTTTTCTCTAGATTGTTTTATCAGTTGAATGATATGGTTAAACCGATTATCCATTATTGATTTCTGTTTTCCGATATTTTTTAATTTTTAAGGTGAAACTAAAAAATAATATGAGGTTCTTTATGCAACATTTAAAAAATCTGATTATAAAAACAAACGACTAAATTCTTTATCTCTTTTATCGAGTTGAGCACTCCATTCAATTGTTTCTATAATTTTATCTAGTGTATAATATTGTACCATCTCTTTCCAATCTAGTAAATTACCACGTTCAATTATTCGTTCAATAACAATTTTATACGATTTATCTCAATTGAAATGGTTACTTTATATGTGTTGAGGTTGACTTGATTCATTTTTATTTTTTTGCCACGAAGATGCTAAGAAGTTATTTTTTCTTGCTTAGCTTTTTTATTTCTTTGTCAAAATCACTTTCATAGTTTTTATCTTG
>JANPAT010000470.1:0-7595 GCA_031430075.1 Chitinophagaceae bacterium
TCAAAATATTGTTACGCGAACATCAGCAGAGTTAGATTTAAGAAATCAACAATCAGTGAATGATTTTTTTACTCAGGAAAAACCTGAATTTATTTTTTTAGCAGCAGCAAAAGTTGGTGGTATTGTTGCTAATAATACTTATAGAGCAGAATTTATATATGATAATTTAATGATGGAAGCAAACATTATTCATGCTGCGTATTTAAATAATGTTATCAAATTAATGTTCTTAGGCTCATCATGTATTTATCCAAAATTGGCAGCTCAACCATTAAAAGAAGAGTCTTTACTATCAGGTTATTTAGAAAAAACCAATCAGCCCTATGCCATTGCTAAAATTGCAGGTATAGAATTATGTGATGCTTATAGAGCACAGTATGGTTGCAATTTTATTTCTGTAATGCCTACTAATTTGTATGGTCCAAATGATAATTATGATTTAGAAAAATCTCATGTGTTACCAGCTTTATTAAGAAAGTTTATTACTGCTAAAAAAAACAATGAATCAACTGTAACACTTTGGGGAACAGGAAATCCATACAGAGAATTTTTACATGTAGATGATTTAGCAGATGCTTGTTTGTTTTTAATGCAAAATTATAATGAAGGCGGGTTAATAAATATTGGTTGTGGTGAAGACATTTCTATTAAACAGTTAGCAGAATTAGTTAAAAAGATTACTCAGTTTGACGGTGAAATTATATGGGATGCTTCAAAACCCGACGGTACTCCAAAAAAATTAATGGATGTGAGCAAGCTCTCTAAAAAAGGATGGAAAGCCTCAATTACACTTGAAGAAGGAATAAAAAAAGTTTATCAAGAAATTAAAGACACAATTTGGAACTAGTTCAAAAGAAACGAAAAATGAAAAATATTTTAATTACTGGTGGGGCTGGGTTTATTGGAAGTCATGTGGTAAGATTATTTGTAAAAAAATATACCAACTATAACATTATTAATCTTGATGCATTAACCTATGCTGGAAATCTTGAAAATTTAAAAGATATTGATCAAACACATAATTACAAATTTGAGAAAGTAAATATTCTAGATGCAGATAGTTT
Organism: Chitinophagaceae bacterium; assembly: GCA_031430075.1. Lineage (GTDB taxonomy): Bacteria > Bacteroidota > Bacteroidia > Chitinophagales > Chitinophagaceae > CAIVPM01. Next base: position 1,065 of record JANPAT010000470.1, read on the forward strand.
AAAAACTGTTTTCCAAAATCATCAAATTACCGATGTCATTCATTTAGCAGCAGAATCGCATGTTGATCGTTCTATTTTATCACCATTAGATTTTGTATACACCAATGTTATTGGAACAGTTAATTTATTAAATACAGCAAAAGATTTTTGGAAAGATGATTTAACCAAACACTTATTTTATCATGTTTCTACCGATGAAGTGTATGGTGCTTTAGGTGAAACAGGATTGTTTACCGAAACCACAGCTTATAGCCCTAATTCACCTTATAGTGCAAGCAAGGCGGCTTCAGATCATTTTGTTCGTGCATATGCAGAAACTTATCATTTACAAACAGTGATTTCGAATTGTAGTAATAACTATGGTCCATTTCATTTTCCAGAAAAATTAATTCCACTCTTTATTAATAACATTATTAACAAAAAAACTTTGCCTGTTTATGGCGATGGGTTATACACTCGTGATTGGTTATTTGTAAAAGATCATGCAATTGCCATTGATTTAATTTTTCATCAAGGAAAAATTAATGACACTTATAATATTGGAGGATTTAATGAATGGAAAAATATAGATTTAATTAAATTACTTTGTAAAATAATGGATGAAAAACTAGGTAGGAGTGAAGGAGAAAGTGAACAGCTCATTACTTATATAAAAGATAGACCTGGACATGATAGACGTTATGCAATTGATGCCATGAAAATTAATAAAGAATTAGGTTGGTATCCTTCAGTAACTTTTGAACAAGGGTTAGAGGAAACCATTACTTGGTATTTAGAAAACAAAGAGTGGTTAGAACATGTTACTAGTGGATCATATCAAAGCTATTATGAAAATATGTATACAAACAGATAATCATGCAAGTTGAACAAACTATATTGAAAGATTGTTTTATTATTCATGATAATGTTATAAAAGACCAAAGGGGTTATTTCTTTGAAAGCTTTAACCAGCAAAAGTTTCATGCACAAACTGGGTTAAACATCTCATTTGTACAAGACAATCAATCAAAATCTACAAAAGGTGTATTACGAGGTATGCATTATCAATTAGGTAATCATGCACAATCAAAATTGGTACGAGTAATTGAAGGTGCAGTTTTAGATATTGTTGTAGATATAAGAATGGATTCGCCAAGTTTTGGAAAAAGTTTTTCTTTAGAGCTTACTGCTGAAAATAAAAAACAACTTTTTGTACCACGTGGATTTGCACATGGTTTTATAGTTTTAAGCGAAACAGCAACTTTTTTTTATAAATGTGATAATTTTTATAACAATGCATCTGAAGGTGGATTTATTTATAATGATGCAACTTTGAATTTAGATTGGCAATTACAACAAAGTGAAATTATTTTATCGGGAAAAGACAATCTATTGCCAAGTTTTAATGAAGTAAAACATACTTTTTATTTTTGATTAAAGCCACAAAGGCACAAAGTAAATAGACTAGAGCTTTAGGGTCTTTGTGGCAAAAAAATATTTAACACATGAAAGGAATCATTTTAGCAGGAGGTAGTGGAACTCGATTATACCCTATAACAAAAGGAATTAGTAAGCAACTGATGCCTATTTACGATAAGCCAATGATTTATTATCCATTGTCTGTTTTAATGTTGGCGGGCATTAATGAAATTCTTATTATCACTACACCTGAAGATTGTAGTCAGTTTAAAAAACTTTTAGGAAGTGGAAATGATATTGGCTGCAAATTTTCTTATGCTGTTCAAGAAAAACCGAATGGATTAGCTCAAGCATTTGTTATTGGTGAAGAATTTGTTGGTGATGATAAAGTGGCTTTGGTGTTGGGAGATAATATTTTTTACGGTGCAGGTTTTGCCAACTTAGTACAATCTTTCAACAATGTAAATGGTGCTGCAATTTTTGCTTATGAAGTTAACGACCCTGAAAGGTATGGTGTGGTTGAGTTTGATGAAAATAATATTGCAATTTCAATTGAAGAAAAACCAGTAAAACCCAAATCGAATTTTGCAGTACCAGGTTTATATTTTTATGATAATAGTGTTATTGAAATTGCTAAGAATATTAAACCTTCACCAAGAGGTGAGTACGAAATTACTGATGTTAACAAAGAATATTTGAATCGCGGAAATTTACATGTTGGTGTAATAAATAGAGGAACTGCTTGGTTAGATACAGGCACTTTTGAAAGTTTAAGTGATGCCAGTGAATTTGTACGTGTAATTGAAAAAAGACAAAACAGAAAAATTGGTTGTATAGAGGAAGTAGCTTTTAGAATGGGTTTTATTAATAAGGAGCAATTACTTGTATTAGCAGAACAGTATGCTAAAAGTGGTTATGGCCAATATTTAAAAACTGTAAAATAAATTAATCTCCACCTAAGTATTTGTAATTTTCGAATATGATTTTCAGATCCTGCATCCAATCATATTCTTTAGCATAAATGGTATCAGACTTTTTCAATAAAGTCTTATTTAGTTTTTCCACCTCACTCATTGGGTAGCCACTCGGCAATAAAACACCTGCTGCAATTAATGGCAGTGTATTTTGATAAGTTGAATATCCCACCCAAGTTATTTTTCCTAACAAAACCTTCCAAGCATTTTTTAAACCTTCGTTCCATTTATTAATAAAAATTATTTGTAATGGAAAAGTAACTAATATTATAATGGCTAACCAAACGTCTAACATTCTTTTCATCCTTTGCTGGTAAGGGTTTGCTAATGTATAATATCCTTCAATGGAGAGTGTTTCACCAGAGCTTGTTTTAGAATCACTACCTACAATGGAATGACTTTTTTTTGCATGAAACTTAAAACTTATTTTTTTGTTTTTCAGCAATTTAATTTCATGAATAATATTTTCAAAACTTAATACACCTTCACAAAATATTATTTCGTTTACCCCCACTTGTTTGGTAATTTTTTTTAAATCTTGAATATTACCTATTGAATTTTCATCTTCCTTAACTCCAACTCTACCAATTATTCTTTCTTTAATATTGGTTTTGTTTAGTAGTTGCATTACTTGTATATATTCAATTGGAGAGCCAACTACGATGGATTGTTTGTTAATGTACATTTCATGGTCTTTAATAATTTCTAACCTTACAAATAACCACCTTAAAATAGTAACCATTAATCCTGCAAATATTCCTCCAACTAAAATCACTCCTCTTGAAAATCTGTAAGTTTCAGGTAGCAATGAATAGAATGCTAATAAAACAATTACAGAAGTTGCAGAAGCTACTAAAGCTTTCATGGGTTTATACAAATTATCATAAATACCACTTAGCAAAGCACCAATTATAAAAACAATGGTATAAACTGGTAAGGAGTAAGATTCAAAATCACCATCGAATGGTTTGCCATTACGTAAATAGTGAATCCAAAAATATTTTGTAGAAAACAACACTGAATAAACAACTAAGGCATCTATAATGAGCATGCCAGATTTATTAATTAAATTTTGTAATACAGTTATAAAAGCCCTAACCCATATGGCTAAATTAAGTGATGTTGAAAATAAAGTTGCCTTACTGCCTCTATAATGTTTTTTTATAAAAATGCTCATGGCATTATAAAACATTCTTACAAAATTTAAACTCCCCCTTTTAGTGCTTTCTCCTTTAAAATGAATGATGTTTTGTTTACCGAAATAATAATTTTTAAAACCCGATTTTTGAATTCTATAGCTTAAATCAATATCTTCTCCATACATAAAAAAAGTTTCATCGAAACCTTTTGTTTGTTCTAATGCAGCTTTGCTCATCATCAAAAAAGCACCAGCTAAAACATCTACTTCATAATTACCATTTTTAGATAAATGGCCAAGTGCATATTGATTAAATAGTTTAGATTTTGAAAACAGAACAGATAAGCCAGTTAATTTAAAAAATGCTGCTGATAAAGAAGGAAAAGACCTTTTACTTTCTGGCAAAAAATTACCACTACCATCAATCATCTGAACTCCTAAAGCACCACAATTGTTATATTCATTAAAAAATTTCAAACAATTTACCAAACAATTTTCTGGTATTATGGTGTCAGGGTTTAAGAATAAAATGTAGTTGCCTTTGGCTTGTTTTAAAGCTAAATTATTGGCCTTGGCAAATCCTAAATTTGTTGATGATGCAATAAATTTTACTCTAGGAAAAAGTGGCTGTAAATATGCAATACTACCATCATTACTATCATTGTCAACTACCAAAACTTCAGCATCTATACCTTCAACAGATTTTTGAACACTGTATAAACACTGCTCTAAAAAATATTTAACATTATAGTTTACTATAATTATGGATAACTGCATCTACAAACTAAATTACGGGAGATTGCAAAATAACCAATCATCAAGTTAAAAAGAGTTTTAATTGCTTTAATTTTTTTTTGTTGAATATTCTTACAAACTCTCAGGGTTATAATTTTATCTTTGTTGCATGTTAAAAAATACTTTATTAAAAGCAACAGAAGCAGCAGGAAAAATTATTAAAGAAAATTTCGATAGTTCGTTTAGTGTTTTTAATAAAGAAGGCATTAATAATTTAGTAACTGAAATAGATCATAAAAGTGAAGAAGCCATCATTTCCGTTATAAAAGAAGATTTCCCAGACCATTATATTTTAAGTGAAGAAGTAGGAGCCATTGTTCAAGAAAGTGAATATAAATGGATCATTGACCCAATTGATGGTACTGTAAATTTTGCTAATGGTATTCCTATTTGTTGTGTAAGTATTGGTGTTGAAAAAGCTGGCAAAATGATTTTAGGTGCCGTTTTTAATCCTTTTATTAATGAATTATTTTTTGCAGAACTTGGTTTTGGTGCAACTTTAAACGATAAAAAAATTAATGTTTCAAATAAATCAGAATTAATTAAAAGCTGCATGGTTACAGGGTTTCCTTATACCTATTTAGATGAAGCTAATGGCCCATTACAAGTTTTTGAAAAATTTATTCGAAAAGGAATACCTGTAAGAAGATTAGGAAGTGCAGCCATTGATTTGTGTTGGGTTGCTGCAGGAAGATTTGATGGATTTTATGAACATCAACTCAGTGCTTGGGATAGTGCTGCAGGTTTTATTATTGTTGAAGAAGCAGGTGGTAAAGTAACCAATTTAAAAGGCGAACCATATAACCCTTATAAACCAGGATTGATAGCCACTAATGGAAAAATACATGATGATTTAGTTAGAGTTGTAAATGGGGGAGAGATTTGATATGTAAGATGTAAGATGTAAGATGTATGATATGTAATTATACTTTTAATTAATATTGAATTTTATGAATGCAGAGGAAATGAAATTACTAACCAAACAATTTGCAATTGATGTGGGTAAATTTGTACTTTCATTAAATAACAATAATTTGGATAGAAATTATAGTAATCAAATTATTCGGTCAAGTTCATCAGTTGCTGCAAATTATAGGGCTGTGCGTAGGGCAAAATCTAAAGCAGATTTCATAAATAAGCTTAAAATTGTAGAAGAAGAATTGGACGAGTCACTCTTTTTTTTAGAATTAATTCTAGAATTTAATCAAACCAAAAAAGAAATTATTGAAAAAATTTATAAGGATGGCGAAACATTGTTAAAAATAATTGTTGCAACTATTAACACATCAAGGAATAAATAACAACAAACATCGTACATCGTACATCGTACATCACATATCGTATATCGTAAATATTTTAAATGGAACGAACAGAAATAGAAACATTAGGAGAATTTGGTTTAATAGACCATCTTACAAAAAATTTCGAAATAAAAAATGCTTCAACAATTGTTGCTGTTGGAGATGATGCTGCAGTTATTGATCATTTTGGAAAGCAAACTTTAATTAGTACAGATTTATTAATTGAAGGCATTCATTTCGATTTAATGTATACACCACTAAAACATTTAGGATATAAAAGTGTTGTGGTGAACCTTAGTGATATTTATGCAATGAATGGAAACCCCACTCAAATTACCATGAGTATAGCATTAAGCAATAAAATTAGTTTAGAAGCTATTGATGAATTTTATGAAGGTGTTTATGCAGCTTGTGAAAAATATAATGTGGATTTAGTTGGTGGCGATACAACATCATCCAAAGTTGGGTTTATCATTTCTGTAACTGCAATTGGTGAAGTGGCTCCCGATAAATATATCAAAAGAAGTAATGCTAATAAAGGTGATTTAATTTGTGTTAGTGGATTTTTGGGAGGTGCATTTTTAGGGTTAACATTAATGGAAAGAGAAAAGAAAATTTATTTAGAAAACCCACAAATTCAACCCGATCTAGAAGGCGAAGATTATATTGTAGGAAGATTATTAAAACCTGAAGCAAGGGTTGATATTATTGAATTTTTAAATAACAACAACATTGTACCTACAAGTATGATGGATATTAGTGATGGATTAAGTAGTGAAGTAAAACACATTAGCAAACAAAGCAATTTAGGTTGCAGAATTTATGAAGAAAAATTACCTATTCATCAAGATTCTCGACAAGCAGCATTTAAGTTTGGATTAGACCCAACTGTTTGTGCATTAAATGGTGGCGAAGATTATGAACT
>JANPAT010000471.1:0-7847 GCA_031430075.1 Chitinophagaceae bacterium
CTTGCATATAATTACTTCAGAAGTTCAAAAATACAAAGCAACTGATTTGAAGATGTTAATTTGATGATAATTGTATAATTTGATATGCTTTGTTTAAGCTTTTTAAATGATGTTCTAGTCGTTCAATATGTGTATCAGTTATAAATATTTGTGTTGATGGATGCTGTGCTACAATGTGTAATAAGTTTTTCATTCGGTGCTCGTCTAATTTTTCAAATACATCATCTAACAATAAAATAGGGTAGAAGCCTTTTTGTTCGTACAAGGTTTGCCACTCTGTTAATTTTAAAGCAAAGAGTAAACTTTTTCTTTGTCCTTGTGAAGCAATTGTTTTAAATTTTTGATCATTCAATACAAATTCAATATCATCTTTATGTGTACCAACAGTGGTTCTTTGCACTTGAAAATCATTGCTCTGATTAGCTTTTAACAGATCTGTAAAATTTTTATTAATGAGTTGAGATTGGTAGTTTGCTATTAATTTTTCATCTGTATCAGCTATCAATTGATAATTCTTAATAACTTTTGGAAGAAAAGATTTTATGAATGATTCTCTAACTTTAAAAATAAAATTTCCACTTGTTACTAGTTGCTCAGTAATAATATTAAATAATATTTCGTCGTATTGATTTGGATATTTTTTTAAAATACTGTTGCGTTGCAGTAATAATTGATTGTATTTAATAATAGCACTTAAATATTCTTTATTGAATTGTGCAATAATTACATCCAAAAATTTTCTTCTTAAATCACCAGAACCAGAAATTAGTTCAACATCATCAGGGGCAATCATTACACAAGGTAATTTGCCAATGTGTTCAGAAAGTTTTGGATATTCTTCGTGATTAAATAAAAATTCTTTTTTATTATTTTCTCTGAGTATACAAGTTGTATCAATTTGTTTTTGATTCAATTCATAAAGACCAGTGATTCTAAATCCTTGTAGGTTGTGATTTACATTACTTGCATCTGTTCTTGAAAAATAACTTTTAGAAAATGATAAATAATAAATTGCATCAATCAAGTTGGTTTTGCCAACACCATTAAAGCCACAAATTCCAATGATATTTTTATCAAATTGAAAAGTTTGCTGCACATAATTACGAAAATGTGTTAATTGTAATTTTTGCAATTGTAACATCAATGCAAAATAATTAGCAAAAAATTAAAAGCTATTTTTATTTTATAGGTTATTCAATTTCTTTATATTCTTTAAACATTTTTAGTGGTTTACTTTCCACTAGTTTTCGATAATCAGCCCAACTATTTAGAATAAATTGATTCATTACTTTTAAAGATTGTTTTACTTTATGTTCAGCTTCAAAAACTAATCTTTCTTCTTGAACTCCTGGTGCAATAGTTTTACCTCTTATGGCTTGTTGTGCAGTTCTATAAACGCTTAAAACTGTTGTTTGTGGCACTTGCCCATACCCTTGGCGTTCACTTGTTTTGCCATTAATCATCTCTCTTATTTTCTTAATTTCTTCTGTTATTTTTTTAGTGGCTTTTGTTAAAGTGTCTGCATCTTTTCCTGTTGCATCCTTAAGATTGGCATTAACTTTTGCAAGTATATCATCACATTCAGTTAATCTGTCCATTCCTTCATTTAATTTGTCTCCACTTTTTCTTAAACGATCTAGCATGGCTTTTTGTGCAATTTTATATGCATTTCCATTACCAATTCTTGGATCATCTTTTACAACAAGCATAATACTATCTTTTTCTTTGTCAAATTGTAGCATCATTTTATAATTGCCTGGTAAAACTGGTAAACCTGCAGGTTCAGGTGTATTTGCAACACCACCACCTCTTCTACCTCCACTTGTACCACCTGTTTTTGGTGCACCAGCATTTCGGTATCCTTTTTCTTCAAAACCCCAATATTGACGATTGTAACCAGTATCGGCTTTCCATTTTAAGTTTCTTATTACTTGGTTTTTATCATTAAAAATTTTAACATTAATTGTATCTGAACCACCACCAGACATCATTGCATCTAATTGACTTTTGAATGCTGGCGGTATCATGTTGCCATATTTTGCCATAACTTGATCAAAGCTTAATTTGTCATCTTCAGGTGGTAAATTAAAGCCAACATCTGCTGCAAAATCTTTTAGTTTTTGTAACCTTTCATCAACTGCAGTCGTTTTAGTTCTGTCTTTACTTTCTTTTTTTGGAAATTTATTAATAAAAAATGAAATTGGATATCCACGCTTTTTATTTTCTGCATCCCAAATTCCCCAAGTACTCCACTCATAACCAGGAGCATTTTTTATACTGGCTTGAATACCATCGCCAGTTTCAAATGCAATAAAATTTTTGGTAGGTACACCTTTTGTAGCAGCAAGTTTTCTTAATCCTCTTATGTCATCGAGCACCCAAAGGCTTCTACCAAATGTTGCAATACAAAGGTCTGCTTCACGTTCTTGAATAGCCAAATCATAAGTTGAAACTGAAGGATAGCCATTTTTAAATTGTTGAAATTTTTCGCCATTATCCAAACTAATCCATAAGCCTTGTTCAGTACCAACAAATATTAAATTAGGTTCAACTGGGTCTTGAATTACACAGAGTGCATAACCTGTAACTTTCGATGCATTAACCAATCTAGTCCAAGTTTTGCCTAGGTCTGTTGTTCTAAAAATATAGGGAGCAAAATCACCTCGGCGATAATCATTTGCAACAACAAAAGCTTCATTAGCATTGTGTTTACTGGTTTTTATTTGTGCAACCCAAGCACCTTTTGCTAATCCAGTAATGTTAGCTGATACATTTATCCAAGTTTTTCCGCCATCTTGTGTTACTTGGACATTTCCATCATCTGTACCTGCCCATAAAATATTTTTTTGTTTGCTACTAGGTTCAATAGTTAATATGGTACAATGATTTTCTGCACCTGTTATATCTACACTTAAACCTCCATTATTAGTTTGATCTTTTTTAATTGAATCATTGGTGGATAAATCTGGAGAAATTACTTCCCAACTTGCACCCTTATTGGTGCTTTTGTGTACGTGTTGTGAGCCATAATAAATAGTTTCTTTATCAAATGGATCTTGTGCAATGGCTGCATTCCAGTTAAATCTTAACTTAATTGTTGTATCAGGATTTGGTGGTTGAATTTGCCATCTTTCGCCAGTTTCAATATTATATCTTCCTACATTTCCCCCTTGGCTCATGGCATAAACCCATTTACTATTTTCAGGATCTGGCATTACATCAAAACCATCGCCACCCCAAAGATTTTCCCAATAATAATTTTTAATACCGCCATCCATCCAAGTATAAGCTGGTCCACGCCAACTGCCATTATCTTGCATTCCACCCATTACATTATAAGGCATCTCATTATCGACATTTATATGATAAAATTGACCTACTGGTAATTTCTCATCAAACATCCAAGTTTTACCCATATCTCTTGTAATGCCAATACCACCATCATTTCCATCAATAATATGACTAGCATTTTCTGGATTAATCCAAAAAGCATGGTGATCAGGGTGTATACCACTGTATGGTATTACTGTTTTATAAGTTTTACCACCATCTTCACTCATAGTAACAGTTTGATTAATCATCCACAAACGATTATCATTCTTAGGATCGGCAATAATATCTTGAAAATAAAATGGTCGATTGCTTACTACAGTTGTTTCACTGTTTATTAATTCCCATTTATAACCACCATCATCACTTCTGTATAAGCCATTTTTTTTGGCTTCTACTAAAGCATAAATTCTATTGGGATTACTTTTACTCATTGTTAGTCCAATACGACCAAAATCCCCCTCTGGTAATCCATGTTGTTTGCCCAGTTTTATAAAGTTTTTACCGCCATCAATTGTCATGTACAAGCCACTTCCTTTTCCTCCACTTTGTAAACTGTAAGGCGTTCTATAATGATGCCACATAGCCACAAAAAGTTTATTTGGATTTGTTGGATCCATAATCATATCTCCTACACCACTGGTATCATTGGTTTTTAATATATGATTCCAAGTTTCGCCTCCATCGGTTGTTTTAAAAAGTCCTTTTTCGGGATATTGTGCATAAGGATTTCCAATGGCACCTGCATAAACTGTATTTGGGTTTGAAGGATCTATTGCTATTCTATGGATGTTTCTTGTTTTTTCTAATCCCATTCTTTTCCAAGAACGACCTGCATCTAATGTTTTAAAAATACCTTCTCCAATATTTAATGAGTTACGTGGATTTCCCTCGCCAGTACCAACCCAAACTATTTGAGAATTGTTTTGTTGAATAGCAAGTGAACCAATGTTTTGTATGGGTTGATCATCAAAAACTGGAGTCCAACTTACACCACTGTTCTCAGTCTTCCAAACACCTCCACTTGCTGCACCTATCCAAACATGATTTGGATTAGAAACTAAGGCATCAATAGTTGTTATACGACCACTCATACCTGCTGGTCCTATGTTTCTTGGCTTTAGGTTTTTAAATTGTTTATTAATATCAACTTGTTGGGCATATGTTTTATAAAAATTAAACATGCAAAACGTTGAGAAGAAAATGATTAAAGCAAATTTGTTAAAAGAAAATGTCTTCATAAATCTATATTTAGGCATGAAAATTAATGGTATTTTAATAATTAAATGTGATAATTATTTCTATAATTTCATTTGTTCTTATTAGGAAATGCTTGTACATTTGCAGCCCGTTTGATAAAAACGACATTTCCCACAAGGCTCAACAAGAGTTCCATAAGTTTGGAAACGCCAGTAGGGAGTAATCTATTAAGATTATATAATGCCAAAAGTAAAAACAAACTCAAGTGCCAAAAAAAGGTTTAAAGTAACCGGCACAGGAGAAATTACATTCAAGAAGGCTTTTAAACGCCACATTTTAACCAAAAAATCTACAAAACGTAAACGTGCAATGCGACAAAAAGGAGTTGTACACACAGCTAACAAAGATTTTGTTATGCGTTTATTAGGTTTAAAGTAAAAAACTAACCGAAAGGTTACATTATCAAACTTTCTGATTAGCTTTTTGTAGAGCAGTTGGAATAAAAAAAATTAAATATGCCACGTTCAAAAAATGCAGTTGCAAGTAGAGCAAGACGCAAAAGAATATTAAAACAAGCTAAAGGTTTTTATGGTAAACGTAAAAACGTTTATACAGTTGCAAAAAATATTGTAGAAAAAGGTATGACTTACAGCTATGTGGGTCGTAAATTAAAGAAAAGAGAATACAGGTCTTTATGGATTGCTCGTATTAATGCTGCTGTAAGAGAAGAAGGAATGACTTACAGTCAATTCATCAACAAGCTTTCTGTAAAAGGGATTGATTTAAACAGAAAAGTTTTAGCTGATTTAGCTATGAATAATCCTGAAAGTTTTAAAAGCTTAATTTCACAAGTAAAATAAATCTTGCAGAAAATAATTTTCAATACCGTTTCCATTCGAAACGGTATTTTTTATTTCAAATATTGAATGAATTGCATAATAGACTTATTTAAATTTGTAATATGTTATTTCTTTATAATTTATTTATTCAATTATATTCTTTAGCTGCATTTTTACTTGGGTTCTTTAATAAAAAAGCTAAGCTTTGGCATGATGGCAGAAAAAATATTTTGAATGATTTAGCAAATGCTTTTAATAAAAATGAAGCAAAGGTAATTTGGTTTCATTGTGCTAGTCTGGGTGAGTTTGAACAAGGTAGACCTTTGATTGAAAAAATAAAACTCAATTATCCAAATCATAAAATATTAATTACTTTTTTTTCTCCATCTGGATACGAAATTCAAAAAAAATATGTACATGCAAATTGGGTTTTTTATTTGCCAATCGATACTCAGAAAAATGTTACACAGTTTTATAATATTGTAAAGCCTAGTCTGATATTTTTTATTAAATATGAATTTTGGTATCATTATATCAAGGAAGCAAAACAGAGAAATATTTCATTGATATTAGTTTCAGGAATTTTCAGAAATAATCAGCCTTTCTTTAAATGGTATGGAGCATTACATAGAGAAATGCTTACATGTTTCACTCATTTTTTTATACAAGGACAAATTTCTTACGATTGTTTAACATCAATTCATAAAGAAAAAAATATCACTATATGTGGTGATACTCGTTTTGATAGGGTGATGGAAATTGCATCAACAGCTTATAAAAATGAATTAATTGAATTATTTATAAAAGATAAACAAGTAATTGTTGCTGGCAGTACTTGGAGAGATGATGATTTAGTTTTAGATCATTATGCCAATACACACCCAGAAATAAAATTTATTATTGCACCTCATGAAATACATGAAGAAAGAATTGAAGAATGTTTAGAATATTATAAAAATGCCATACTTTATTCAGAGCTAAATTCAGAGAAAAAACAATCAAATATTTTGATACTAGATAATGTTGGAATGTTGAGTAAACTTTATCGTTATGCTGCTGTATGCTATATTGGTGGTGGTTTTGGAGGAGATGGTGTGCATAATGTTATTGAAGCTGCTGTTTATAATAAACCTGTTGTAATTGGACCTGTTTATGACAAATTTATAGAAGCTACAGAACTTGTAGAGCGAGATGGAATAATTGTAGTTGAAAGTGCTTTAGAGTTAGAAACTTGTTTCAATGAGTTATTAAATAATAAAGATTACGCCAAAACAACTGGAGAAATTGCCGGAAATTATGTACAAGAAAATTGTGGTGCTACACAAACAATTTTACTTTATGCTGCTGCAAATCTTCTTCTTACTAAATGATTAAAATGTTGAACAATATCACTTTTATTATTCCAAGAAAAAGAAATCATTAGCTCTCTTTTAATCCATTGTTCAGCTTCTGGGTATACAGAAAAATGATTAAGGGTTTTAATGCTTGATTCATAAGCAGATTCATCTCCTTTAAATAATTCATTAATAAAAACATATTTATCATTAATACCAATTGCTTTTCTTAAATCTTTTATTGGAGTTTCTACTAAACTTGTGGCCACTTCTTTTTTATTTTGTTTCAATAAATCATTAAAACTTTTAGTATCATCATTTACCAAATCATTTATTTCAATCTTAAAAGAATTGTCTTGTAAATCTAATGTTGGAATAAATTCTTCTTCTTCAATTTCATCATACATTTCATTTAATACCAATTCAAAAGTTTCTTTTTTAACTACTTTAGATAAGCTTGGAGTTTCTACAATAGGAGCTAATTCTGGAACTTCAATTTCTTTGAAAGCAGGAATTACTACTGAAACTTTGCCTACTTGTATTATTTCCTCAGGAGTTTGTAATTCAGCCACTAATAACTCTGCAGTAGCTAATAAAATTTTAGAATCTACATTTTTGTTTAATTGTTCTTGTAATTTGTTAATAAGTGTATGAACTCTTTCCATTTTAAAATATATTTTTGAAGCCGTTGATAAAATAAATTTAAATGCAATAAATAAAAGATATTGTTAATTAGAGTGTTTTTAACAATCAATAGCATTCTCTGATTAAACGAAATTTTACTGTATTTATTCTATTTAGATTTGATTATATTAAGTAATTTAAGCTTTTAAAAAAACTATTTATGTTTATTGAACCCAATATTAGTGGAGAAAAAAGAGGATGGATAGAAGTGATTTGTGGCAGTATGTTTAGTGGAAAAACAGAAGAATTAATTAGAAGATTAAAAAGAGTAAAAATCGCTAATCTTCGAGTTGAAATATTTAAACCTTCAATCGATACAAGGTACGATGTGGTTAATGTAGTTAGTCATGATGCGAATTCAATTGTGAGTACGCCTGTTGCCAATTCTCAAAATATTTTACTCATGGCTAATGATGTAGATGTTATTGGAATTGATGAAGCACAATTTTTTGATGATGAA
>JANPAT010000472.1:0-1717 GCA_031430075.1 Chitinophagaceae bacterium
ATAATTCAAACACAACTTGTAGGCGATTATAATCTTTCTAATATTTTAACAGCTATTACCATTGGCAAATACTTTAATGTACCTGATGAAAAAATAAAAAATGCAATAGAACATTATACTCCTTCAAATAGCAGATCTCAACTCATTAAAAAAAATAATAACACAATTATTTTAGATGCTTATAATGCCAACCCAACAAGCATGAAAGCTGCTATTGAAAACTTTGCTAAAATTGAAGCAGAAAAAAAAGTACTTATCATTGGTGCTATGATGGAATTAGGAAATGAAAGTATTCTTGAACATGAAAAAATTGTTCAACTTATTCAACAATATCAATGGAATAATGTTGTTGTAGTGGGTGGAGATTTTAAAAATATGCAACATCCATTTTTATATTTTAATTCTTCGATTGAAGCTAAAGAATGGTTTCAACAACAGCAGTTTTCTAATGCAACCATTTTAATTAAAGGTTCTCGAAGTACAGCAATGGAAAGGGTTTTGGAAGATTAGCCCAATTGCAATAATGTAGCAGCAACTACTCCTGCAGTTTCTGTTCTTAATCTGGTATTTCCTAAACTTACAGGTTTAAATTGATGTTGTATTGCCAATTCAATTTCTTCTGGTGTAAAATCACCTTCTGGTCCAATTAGCATTAATACATCATCACTTATAAAATCTTGAATTTGTTTTTTTTCTTCGTCTAAACAATGTGCAATCAGTTTTGTTTTTGATGTAGCATGTTTTATGAAATCGTTTACAGCTTTAGGTTCTAGCAATTGTGGTAAATAGCATTGCTGACTTTGCAACATGGCTGCAATTAAAATATTTTGCATTCGTTCGAACTTTAAATGTTGCTTTTCTGTTCTTTTACAAATTATAGGTGTAATAGCTGTAATGCCTAGCTCAGTTGCTTTTTCTAAAAACCATTCAACCCGATTAGTATTTTTTAATGGAGAAATGGCAATGTGAATTTGTTTATTATTTTTTGGAGTAAATTCTTCATTTATTTTTTGAACTACACATGCGTTTTTGTTGGCATCAATAATTTCAACTGTAATTAAATCTCCATTGCCAGAAGTAAGTTGTAATTGTTCGCCTACTTGCATTCTTAAAACACGAATACAATGTTTACTAGTTTCTTCGTTAAGAATAATTTTTTGCTGATGCTGTATTGTTGATTGAAAAAAATATGGAAGCTTCTTAATCATCTAAACAAACAAATTAATAAGAATCATCATTATCAAAGCCTTCATCAAAATCGCCACTATTCATTTTACTGCCTTGTACAAAAAATCTTCCTCCAGAATTGTTATCACTATCTGTTCCAATAGGGCCAGGGCCAACAGGCTTCCAAGTTCCACCACCCATCATTCCACTTACATTATCATCACCCCATTCTTCAAATTTTTGAATGTGTAATAATGCTCTTAGCTTAATGGTTTCTAATGAGCCATTTCTGTGCTTAGCAATTTTTATATGGGTTTCGCCTTTAGTAGTTTCTCCTTGTTCGTTTGCATTAATTTGATGATACTCTGCTCTGTAAATAAACATGACCATATCTGCATCTTGTTCAATAGCACCAGACTCTCTCAAATCACTCAATTGTGGCATTTTGCTTTCTTTTCTACTTTCTAATGCACGACTTAATTGAGACAAAGCAATAATTGGAATATTTAATTCTTTAGCTAATGCTTTTAAATTTCTTGAAATAGTACTA
>JANPAT010000473.1:0-3512 GCA_031430075.1 Chitinophagaceae bacterium
TAAAACCGACAAAATTATTTCCATTTATTTGAAAATATTTTAAATGTAAAATAGGATTGAGCTTTTTTATTGCACCATAATAATCTGAAATAATTAACCCTTTTAATGGGTTATACAAATACAACATACCATCATTATCAATAATAGTTTCAGGCACAAACAATGAATCGAATACCATTCTAAAATCATTCGATTCTATTAAAACAATACCATCATCACCCACTTTTTTAATTTTATTTTCTAACTCATCAAATAGCCAAATATAATTATCGTAACTTAATGTAATTGTACTTGCTTTAAAAATATTTTGCTTTCGTAAATCAATTTTATTTCTAACATTTAAAAATCTGTCTAACACTAATATTGTTGAGAACTCACCATAAAAAATTAAAATTTTCAAAGGGTTACTTACATCAATTTGAGTAATGTTTCCATATTGCCTGGTATCATTAAATACAGCAACACTATCGAAATTATTATTGAGTTTTTTTATTTGATTAGATGAATTAATGAGATAAATATTTCCCAAATTATCTACACTAAAATTTTTAAAATCGCCATATATTGTTTTGAAATGTTTAAAAACAATGCTGCTATCATTTGCTTTTGCAAAGCATGAAATGATACAAACTAATAAAGAGAAAATTAGTTGCTTTACCATTTTTTTAATTCAAATTGTTGAGCATCAAAAACAGCATAAGTAAAATGAGTAATCCAATCGCCAAGGTTTATATAAGTACTTTTATTATTCAGTTCAATTTTTAATGGTAAATGTCTATGACCAAAAATAAAATAATCATAATGACTTTGCTCTAATTTTTTATTACAATATTGAACAAGCCATTCGTTTTCATTTCCTAAAAATATTTCATCTGAGCCTCCGGTTTTTTGTCTGCTTTTTCTGCTGAAATAATTGGCAATATTGATTCCCAAATATGGATGCATGAAACCAAAAAGAGATTGACAAATTTTGTTTCTAAAAATTTTCTTTAAAAATTTGTAACCTTTATCTGCAGGCCCTAAACCATCTCCATGACCAATAAATAATTTCTTGCCATATCTTTCAAAAGTTGCAGGATGATGATATACCCTTATGTTCAACTCTTTTTCAAAATAATCATTCATCCACATATCATGATTGCCAACAAAAAAATGTATTGGAATACCTGTATCTGTTATTTCTGCAAGTTTACCTAAAAGTCTTACAAATCCTTTGGGAACAACATTTTTATACTCATACCAAAAATCAAACATATCCCCCAGTATAAAAATTTCTGCTGCATTATTTTTAATGGAATCTAAAAAAGCAACAACTTTTTTTTCTCGTATTAAACTACTTTCATAATTAGGGGCACCTAAATGAAAATCTGAAATAAAATAAATTTTTTTATCAGTTTGCAATTAATGCTTTTTATTCTTTAGTTTAAAAAAATCAAAAACATCTCCACTTAGAACTATTTGTTTTTCATCAACAACTCCATTATACCAATACACCCAGGCATCTATATTTTTATCTTCAATAAATACAGTTGTTATTGTTCTAATATAATTATTTGCTTCAGTTTCATTTGTTCCTTCATAATCATCTAACTGAGCAAATACAAAATCAAATGCTTCTGGATTATTAATTTTATACAATTCTCCAACTACAAATTTTTCTTCTATCGAAGGTTTTGCTACAGGAAAATCTCCCATATCATATAAAACACCTTTAGTTTTGGCTAAACCCAATAGAGTAAAATACTTACTAATATAATTGTATGCTGCAGATGAGAATCCACTTCTTAAAGATCCATATACAAAAAAATATAAAATTGGGTGTTGCCGCATTAAACAAAAATAATACAAATCGAAAGGATATACTACTTTTAATAAAAATGGTTACAATAATTTATTGGCAATATTTTTGACTAAAGATTTACATGAAACAGTTTTTTATATCAATTCTTTTTTATTCGCTCTTTGTTTTAACAGCTAATGCTCAAATGCCTGATGTTGAAATCAGAAACAGTGACAAAATCAAGAGTATAAAACTCTTTCAACAAAATAATCAAGAAAGCCTGCCCATAATAAATTTAAATTCTGCCGATTTATTAGAATTGCATTTTGATGATTTGGATGGACATATTAAAAATTATTTTTACACTTTTCAGTTATGCAATGCAGATTGGAGTGAAGCTAATATGAACTCTTTCGATTACATAAAAGGTTTTACTCAAAATAGGATTATTCAAGCAAGGCCCTCATCGAACACCCTCACAAAATATGTACACTATCAAGTTACACTTCCCGAAAAAAATTGTATTCCTACAAAAAGTGGTAATTATTTATTGAAAGTTTTTTTAAATGGAGATATAGAAAATGTAGTATTTACAAAAATGATGTTTGTGCTCAACAGCCAAGCTGCAATTGGCATACAAATATTACAACCTTTTGATAATAACCTTTACAGAACTCATCAAAAAGTACAATTAGTTGTAAATACCAATCAACTTAACTTATACAATCCACGACAACAACTTAAAGTTAATTTAATGCAAAATCAACGTTGGGATAATGCTGTGATTAATTTACAACCTTCGTTCATTAGAGATAATGTGTTTGAATATAATGCAGAGCAAGATTGCGTTTTTCCTGCAGGTAAAGAGTATCGATGGTTAGATTTAAGAAGTTTTAGATTTGAAAGTGATCGTATTGCAAGAAAAGATGAAACCAATAACCCCATTGAAGTTTATTTAAAACCTGATGCTACCAGAATTGGTCAACGTTATTTATATTTTAGAGATTTAAATGGATGGTATGATATTACAACAACTGATTTAGTAAATAATTGGTGGCAAACCGGTTATGCTAATGTTCATTTTATTTATACTCCAGAAAATAATCAACCTTTTACAGCAGAAGATATTTACATAATTGGTGAGTTAACCAATAATGTTTTATCGGAAAATAACAAAATGCTTTTTAATATAGAGAAAGGTGTATATGAGAAAACTTTATTATTAAAACAAGGTTATTACTCTTATAATTATGTAACTACATCTAGTAAAATTAAAGATACTAAAGCATCTTACGATTTAACTGAAGGAAATTATTGGGAAACAGAAAACTTATATTCTGCATTTGTTTATTATAGATCATTTTCTGGAAGACATGATGAATTAGTGGGTTACACTTCATCAAATTCGAGATTAGGTGGCAGATTATTTTAAAAAAATGCCTCAATAAATGTTGAAGCATTTTCATTTATAAAAATTTCAAATTATTCACCTGCTTTAACTAACCCAAGTTTAGCTTCTAAACTTAGTGTAGCATGAGGAACAGCACGTAAACGAGCTTTATCAATTAATTTTGATGTTACTCTACAAATTCCATAAGTTTTATTCTCTATTCTTTGTAAAGCCTTTTCTAAGTGATCGATGTAAGTAATCTGACGACTAGCCATATTACTCATCTGTTCACGTTCCATACTTAAACTACCATCTTCCATAGTCATATAACGTCCATCTTCA
>JANPAT010000474.1:0-4366 GCA_031430075.1 Chitinophagaceae bacterium
GGTATGCCAGGCATACATCACGTTATCAGTAGAACTTTAAAAGATTTAGTGTGTAGGTACAAAACCATGCAAGGTTTTCAAGTAAAAAGAAAAGGAGGTTGGGATACTCATGGATTGCCAGTTGAATTGGGTGTTGAAAAAGAATTAGGCATTACAAAAGAAGATATTGGAATAAAAATTTCTGTTGAAGATTATAATCAAAAATGTAGAGAAGCAGTTTTACGTTATAAAAAAGAGTGGGATGATATTACTACAAAAATGGGTTATTGGGTGGACTTAAAAAATCCATACATTACTTTTGAAAACAATTATATCGAAAGCCTTTGGTGGATTTTAAAGCAATTGTACAATAAAGATTTGTTATACGAAAGTGTAAGTATTCAGCCTTATTCACCAGCAGCAGGAACTGGACTTTCATCACATGAACTTAATCAACCAGGAACTTATAAAGATGTTCTTGACACCAGTGCTACAGTAATGTTCAAGGTACTAAATAATGAGAAGTCTGATTTTTTATTTAAAGCATTAATAAAAGAGAATGAACTTTTAAAACAACTAGATTCAAAGACAAGTAATGATGTATATTTTCTTGCTTGGACTACCACACCTTGGACGTTACCATCAAATTTAGGATTGGCTGTAGGTGGGAATATTGATTATTGGCTTGTAAAAACTACAAATCCATTTACATTAGAACCTATCAATGTAATTATAGCAAAATCCTTATTTCAAAAATATTTTAATTGGAAGGATATAGAATTTGAAGGACAAATAAAAAAACTCATCGTTGGTGAATCACAAATACTTCACGACACAGAGAAACTTGTTGATAAACAAACTAAGAGAATTAATGATTTTTCAATTATAGCTGAATTCAAAGGTTCAGAATTTGAAGGCTATGAGTTTGAACAATTGTTACAATTTGATGCAAATTCAAATGAAGTGATTCAAGAAGAAACTCCTGGTGCAACACCATTCAAAGTTATTCTTGGAGACTTTGTTACCACTGAAGATGGAACTGGTATTGTACATACATCACCTGCTTTTGGAGCAGACGATTATAGGGTTGGTAAAGCCAATAATATTGGTATTTTAACTATGGTTGATAAACGAGGTAAATTTTTATCGGGTATAAAAGATGATGTGTTTTTGTATGGAGATGAATATGTAAAAGAAGCATACTTAACCCATGCTGAAAAAGAAATTGAGTTTAAAAAACAAAAACAAATTCTTGAGGCTAATGGAAAAGTAAAAGACTTAAAAAAATATTTAAGTGTTGATGATAGAATTGTTTTGAAACTTCAAGAAGAAGGAAAATTATTTAAGAAAGAAAAATACGATCACAATTATCCTCATTGTTGGCGTACAGATAAACCTATTTTATATTATCCTTTAGATGCTTGGTTTATAAAAACTACTGCACTAAAAGATAGAATGGTAGAACTTAATAAAACCATTAATTGGAAGCCCAAAAGCACTGGTGAAGGGCGTTTTGGTAATTGGTTAGAAAATATGGTGGACTGGAATTTAAGTAGAAGTAGATATTGGGGAACGCCATTGCCCATTTGGAAAACTGAAGATGGTGAAGAAGAAATTTGCATTGGAAGTATTGAAGAATTACAAGTAGAAATTGAAAAAGCAACTGCTGCTGGTTTCCCCTCCTTGGAGGGGCAAGGGGTGGGTTTTGATTTGCACAAACCTTTTGTTGATGATATTATTTTGGTGAGTCCTTCTGGTAAACCCATGAAACGTATACCAGACCTTATTGATGTTTGGTTCGACAGTGGTGCAATGCCTTATGCTCAACATCATTTTCCTTTTGAAAATAAAGAGTTGTTTGCAAACAATTATCCAGCAGATTTTATTGCTGAAGGGGTTGATCAAACCCGTGGTTGGTTTTATACTTTACATGCTATTGGTTCTTTAATAAAAGAAAGTGTTATTGAGGAATTAGAGAAAGCCAATTTGCCAACAGACAAAGTAGATGGCAGGGCTTATAAAACTGTTGTAAGCAATGGTTTGGTATTGGATAAGAATGGTGTTAAAATGAGTAAACGTTTAGGCAACATTGTTAATCCATTTGACACCATTGAAAAGTTTGGAGCCGATGCTACGCGTTGGTATTTGGTAACTAATGCAAGCCCTTGGGATAATTTAAAATTTGATTTAGCAGGTATTCAAGAAGTGCAACGTAAGTTTTTTGGAACACTCTACAACACTTACCAGTTCTTTGTTTTATACAGTAATGTAGATAGATTTGCTTTTAAAGAAGCTTATATTCCTTTGAAAGAAAGACCAGAAATTGATCGTTGGATTCTTTCTTCATTAAATACTTTAATTGCAAAAGTTACCGCTGCAATGGAAGATTATGAACCAACTGCTGCTGGTAGATTAATTGAAGAATTTGTAGACGAGCATTTGAGTAACTGGTATGTAAGATTATGTAGACGACGTTTTTGGAAAGGTGAATATGAAGCTGATAAAATTGCAGCCTATCAAACTTTATACGAATGTTTAAATACTTTAATAAAACTGATTGCACCAATTGCACCATTTTTTAGTGAAGCTATTTATCAAAATTTAAATGCAGTTACAGGAAAAGATCAAGCAAAATCTATTCATCATACTTTATATCCAAAATCTAATACCACATGTATAGATAAAGATTTAGAGGAGAGAATGAGTTTAGCACAGGATACTTGTTCATTGGTATTATCTCTTCGTAAAAAAGTAAATATTAAAGTTCGCCAACCACTACAAAAAGTAATGGTGCCTGTTTTGAATGCTACAATGAAAGAACAATTAGAACAGGTGGTTGACTTGATAAAATCTGAAGTAAATGTTAAAGAACTTTTATTTATCACAGAAAAAGAAAATGTAATTAAGAAAAAAGCAAAAGCTAATTTTAAAACTCTAGGAGCAAAATTGGGAGCTCAAATGAAAGAAGCTGCTCAAATCATTGCCAATTTTAGTCAGGGCCAAATTGCCATATTTGAAGAAAACGGCGAAATTGAGCTTATCATGAATAATCAATCGTATATTTTGCAAAATGCTGATTTAGAGATTATTGCAGAAGATATTCCTGGTTGGAGCGTAGCTTCTAAAGGCAAATTAACTGTTGCTTTAGATATTGTAATTTCTGAAGATTTGAAAAAAGAAGGCGATGCTAGAGAGTTTGTAAATCGAATTCAAACCATTAGAAAAGAGAGCGGGTTTGAGTTAACCGATAGAATAAAAGTTCTTGTAAAAGAGAACATTACATTGCTTAGTTCAATTAATGAATATAAAAACTATATTTGCGGCGAAATTTTGGCAGATAATATTACTTGGGTTCCTGAGGTAAAAGGTACAACTATTGAAGTAAATGAAACGCTGCTAGAAGTGTTAGTAACTAAAAATTAATTAATGTTATGGCTACAAAAAAACCAGCCCCAAAAAAAGCACCTGCAAAAGTAGCAGCCAAAAAGCCTGCTGTTAAACCAGCAAAAAAAGCTACACCAATGCCAGCTGCAAAAAAGGCTGCACCAAAACCAGCCCCTAAAAAAGTGGTTGCAAAAAAAGTTGCACCAAAACCAGCCCCTAAAAAAGTGGTTGCAAAAAAGGCTGCTCCAAAGCCAGCTGCAAAAAAAGTAGTTGCAAAAAAGGCTGCACCAAAACCAGTTGCAAAAAAAGTAGTTGCAAAAAAGGCTGTTCCAAAACCAGCTCCTAAAAAAGTAAACGTAAAACCAGTAGTAAAAGCCACTAAAAAAGAAGTAGTAGTAAAGCCAGTGATAAAAGAAAAAGTATTAGCAAAGCCAGTAGTAGTTAAAGTGAAAAAGATTAAAGAAAAGGTGGAAAAACCAGAAAAAGTTAAAAAAGAAAGAAAAGGAAGAGCAAAAAAACCAAAAAGAATTATTCGTGTACCAAAACCTGCCAAAGTTGTTAAAGCTCAAGGTATAGAAAAAGCTACAACGGTAATTCCTATTAAAAAAATTGTTCCTAAAATTAAAGACGAACCATTAAAAAATATTAAAGTGCCTAAGATCACTACAAAATCAAGTGTATCTTATACCCCGGATTATGTACCTATGGATAAAAGAAAAGAAGAATCTGAACCACAAGTACCATTAGTAAGATATAGTGATACTGAATTAAACGAATTTAGAGAATTGATTACAAAAAAATTGGCTGCTGCTAAAATAGAGTTGGCTTATTTGCACGGTGTAATTTCTAGAAAAGACCAAATGGGAGGAGATGATGAAGATGGTCGTTATATGACTATGGAAGATGGTAGTTTAAGTATGGAACGTGAACAGATGAGTAATATGGCTAGTCGTCAGATTACTTACATCGATCACTTAGAAAAGGCTTTACAAAGAATAGAGAA
>JANPAT010000475.1:0-1671 GCA_031430075.1 Chitinophagaceae bacterium
GTTGCATACTTTCCTTTTCCTATACTTGACTTTTTTGTATTAGAATATGTTACTCTGGCAGAAGAAATGACCAGACCACCACCTGTGATTGTTAAATCTAATGTAACTTCATTGTTTGCGAATCTATAATCACCATCTTTAATTTGTGAATAAGCTGTCTGGAATGAAAGACATAAAATAAAAGTCAAATAGCAAATTACGTTTTTCATATTGTTGATTTTTAAGTTGATTAAATATTTTTATTTTGACTTAAGATATTATAAAGAAGAATGTCTATTGTAGTTTTTTTAAATTAGTATTCACTAATATTTTCAAAACTTGCCCATAACGCGAGTATTTATGTTATTATACGCAATTTGTGAAAAAATATTGTTATGAAAATCAACATTATAGTGTTATACATTTTGTATTGTTGTAACGCCAATACAACTTCGGTTATACATTTTGTATTGTTCATTTATAAGCTAATTTTTCCTTTCAAATATAAATTATTCTTAGAAATAAATATTAATAATATTCTATTTTATTTTTTTATTTATTCTCCAAAGTGAAAGCTATTGTTGTACCAACATTGGGTGTGCTTCTTACTAAAATAGTTTTTCCATGAGCTTCAATAATATGCTTACAAATAGCCAAGCCTAAACCACTACCACCAGTATTTCTACTTCTACCAGCATCTGTTCTATAAAATCTTTCAAAAATTCTTGGCAAATGTTCTTCGGCAATACCAATACCATTATCACTTAATTCAACCAAAACATTTGTATCATCAGTTTTGTATATTCCTGCAAAAATTCCACCATCTTGTTTGCCATATTTACAAGCATTAACAACTAAATTAGTTAATACCTGACGAATTTTTTCTTTATCGGCAAATACTGTAATGGGGTTTTCGCAGCCTTGCTTTATTTGTGCTTTAATATTTAATTCCTTCATCTTTATCGATAAATCTTCAAACACTTCATTACACAAATCTTGAATAATAAATTTAGTTTTATCTAATGGTTGATCACCAGTTTCTAATCTGCTGATCTCATCTAAATTATCTACTAAATGCACCATTCGTTCTACATTTTTGAATGCACTATTTAAAAATTTTTTGCTTACTGTATTGTTTTCAATTTCTGGAATTACAGCTTCCAAATAACCTTGTATGGCAAAAATTGGTGTTTTTAATTCATGAGATAAATTCTGTAAAAACTCTTTTCTAAAAACTTCGTTTCTGTTGGCCATTTCAATTTCTGTAGCATGTTGTGTAGCCCAAGCTTCTACTTCATCACTAACTTCATCAATATTTTTCTTGGGTAAAATATACTTGTAGTACGACTCTATTTTTTTATTGGCCTTAGTAGTATAAATGAGTTTATAAATTAATTTAATTTTTCTGTAAACAAACCAATTGACAATATAGCGTAGAAATAAAAATATACTTATGAGTAAAAAAATAAAAGTACCTGTGGCCCAAAAAATATTTTTAGTAAAAATCCAAATTAGTAGTCCCACAACTATTGAGATAAACAATGATGCAATAAAGCTGAGGTATTGAACTGATATATTTTTTGTTTTAAACATGTTAATTTATGCTACTTCAAATTTATAGCCTACACCTTTAACAGTTGCTATACAATTTGCTTTAATTTTCTGACGAATTTTTCTTACATGAACATCAAT
>JANPAT010000476.1:0-2704 GCA_031430075.1 Chitinophagaceae bacterium
TATGTACTTGATTATCCATTATGCTTCCTCGACCAATTACTGTTGATGCTGTAACACCTCTATCAATGGTGCATGCAGCACCAATTTCAACATTGTCTTCAATAATTACATTGCCACAACTTTTCATTCTTTTAAACCAAAATTCTCTATTCTTTTTGGTGTTGTAATAAAAAGCATCACTGCCAATTACAGTTCCTGATTGTATGATAACATTATTGCCAATTACAGCATCATCATGTATAGTAACATTTGGATGAATAATAGAATTCTTACCAATTGTAACATTGTTGCCAATAAAACTATTAGGCATTATTACTGTTCCTTCACCTATAATTGCAGTATCACTAATGCTTTTATTACTTGGTTTAAACGGTTTAAAAGTATCAACAATTTTTAAATATGCTTCGAATGGATCTTCAACAAATAATAAAGTTTTGCCTGCTGGAATTTCTACTTTATTATTATTAATGATGATGATAGTTGCATCACTGTTTAAACACTTATCATAATACTTTGGATGATCAACAAAACACATATCACCAGTTTCAACTTTATGTATTTCATTAATACCTATTGCTTTATTATTTTCATTTCCAAGAATTTTTGCATCTAATAATTCGGCTAGATATTGCATGGATAATGGTGTTGCGAATTTCATATTATAAATTAAGAGCACAAAAGTAGCTACAAGTTTTTTATTAAATAAATTTCAATAAATATTTCAAATGGATGATGCAATTAAAAAATGAATTATAGTTTAAAATTATTCTAGAGTTTTTATTATTCATTGCAGTTCTATTTTTATATACAATTAATTAAAATGTGTATAATAGAAAACAAGCAATGCACATTTTTAAAATAAATGTGAATAAAAAACTTGCAAATAATTTTTGTATTAGCAAAATCTATAATTAATATTGTGATGGGAATTAAAGTTCCCGGTACTTACTAACCCATCTATATACAAAGTCCCGCTGGTTTTTTGCGGGATTTTTTTATTTAAAACATTTTTTTTCATTCCTTTGTAATACCTATAATCACTGCATTTGAAGCAACAACGATATTATATTATTTACAAACCATTTCAAGTGTTATCTCAATTTTCATCAATCGAAAACAAAAAAACACTTGGAAATTTATTCGATGTAGAAAAAAATATTTATGCTGTTGGAAGACTAGATTTTGATTCTGAAGGATTATTAATTTTAACGAATGATAAAAGTTTAAATCAAAAATTATTGCATCCAACAAATAAACACATACGTGAATATTGGGTTCAAGTAGAAGGTACTATTACAAAAGATGCTTTAAAAAAACTAGCTGAAGGTGTAGATATTTCTATCGATGGAAATATATATAAAACTAAACCTGCAAAAGCAAACTTGTTAATTGAACCATTAGTGAACGAAAGAAATCCACCCATACGTTTTAGAAAAAATATTGCAACAACTTGGATAAGTTTACAATTAACCGAAGGTAAAAATAGACAAATAAGAAAAATGACTGCCACAGTTGGTTTTCCAACTTTACGATTAATTAGAAATAGCATTGAACAATTATCAATAAATAAAATGCAACCTGGAGATATCATTTCTTTATCTAAATCTTCTATCTATAAAAAATTATTTAATGAACAGTAGTTTTTTCCATCAAAGCCAAGAAGATTATTTAATTAGTACTGATCCATCTTTAATTCAAATTAATGTGGTGCATCATTACCTTTCTACTACATCGTATTGGGCTCAGAATATTCCTTTATTAACTGTTGAAAAAGCAATTCAAAATGCTTTGTGTTTTGGCGTTTACCATAAAGCCAATCAAATTGGATTTGCCAGAATAATTTCAGACAAAGCAACATTTGCATATTTAGCAGATGTTTTTATTTTACCAGCAGAACAAAACAAAGGTTTGGGCAAATGGCTAATGCAAGTGATTCATCAGCATCCAGAACTACAAGGCTTAAGAAGATGGTTGCTTACAACAAAAGATGCACATGGCTTGTATCATCAATTTGGTTGGCAACCTATAAATGATGATTTGAGAAACAGATTAATGACTATTAACAAACCCAATTTGTATAAAGAGAATCTCTAATACTTGTAATCGTTGGCTTTCTTATCTTCGCAGCCAATTTTTAAAGTTTTATGAGCCAGCATTTAAGTGAACAAGAAATTATACGAAGAGAAAAATTACAAAAACTGCAAGAGCATGGTATAGATGCTTATCCTGCTCCATTATTTCCAGTTTCTCATCATTCAACAGATATTAAAGAACATTTTACTGAGGAAAACAAAGAAACGTTTGCTAATGTTTGTGTGGCTGGAAGAATCATGAGCATTAATGATAAAGGCAAAGTTTTTTTCATTAAAATTCAAGATAGTAAAGGAATTTTTCAGCTATATGTTAAACGAGATGATATTTGCCCCGAAGAAGACAAAAGCTTTTGGGATAATGTGGTAAAACATGGTTTAGACCTTGGTGATATTATTGGTGCAACAGGTTATGTATTTATCACAAAAACTGGAGAAACATCTTTGCATACTCAAACACTTACCTTACTTACTAAATGTTTAAAACCATTACCTGTTGTAAAACGAGATGAGGAAGGAAATGTTTTTGATGAAGTTACAGATCCAGAGTTTCGTTATCGTCAACGCTATGCAGATTTAGTAATCAATCCAGAATTAAAAAATGTATTTATTGG
>JANPAT010000477.1:0-3824 GCA_031430075.1 Chitinophagaceae bacterium
CTGCATCAGACTCCAAAGCAAAAATATGTTCTTCTTTTTTTTCAACAGCAGCATTTGCATATTTAATACCACCTTTTAAGCCATTTTCTTCATTTGCAAATAATACAAAACGAATAGAATGTTTGGGTTTATAATTTAAAACTTTTAGTACTCGCAATACTTCCATAGTTTGTACACATCCTGCACCATCATCATGAGCACCTTCTCCTACATCCCAACTATCTAAATGCCCACCAATGGTAATAAATCGGTTTGGGAATTCTGTTCCGATTAATTCTCCAATTACATTGTGTGCAATAGTATCTTCTAACATTTTTCCATGGGTGCTAATTGAAATGGTTACATTATTTTTAGACGCTAAATCAGCTAAAACGTTGGCATCTTTTAGCCCTAATGCCATTGCAGGAATTTTAGGAAAAGAGTCATTATACCGCATAGCCCCTGTATGAGGAAAATTATCTGTTGAACCAGATATTGATCGAACTAAACAACCCACTGCTCCATATTTTGCAGCTCTACTTGCACCTACATGTCTATATTTTCCAGCATCACCATAAGCTCTAAAAGTTTCAACAAATGTTTCATTAAATCCATAATTATAAAATACAATTTTGCCTTTTACTTCATCCTTTCTTTTTTCTAATTCATCAAAATTTTGAATTACAATTACCTTAGCAGTTGCACTTCCTGCATTTGAATTTCCTAAGGCTAACACATTAAGATTTACTGCTTCTTTCTTATTATTTACTTTTATAATTTTTGCATAATCTCCCTTTCCTCTAACCCAATGTGGTACTGGTGTTTCTTGCATGATTACTTTATCAGCTCCTGCTTCTTTCATTACCACTTCGCCCCAAGCACTTGCTTTGTTGTAAGCTGCTGAACCACTTAAACGATGACCAATTTTTTTTGTAAGATGATGCAACCAATCGTATGCTTTTCCATTCACTAAAATTTCATCTGAAATCTTTTTAATGAATAAAGAATCATCGTTTTGAGCAGTTGAAAAAAAAGGTAT
The DNA here is from genome assembly GCA_031430075.1 of Chitinophagaceae bacterium. Lineage (GTDB taxonomy): Bacteria > Bacteroidota > Bacteroidia > Chitinophagales > Chitinophagaceae > CAIVPM01. The sequence continues at coordinate 1,019 of JANPAT010000477.1, forward strand.
TAATGTAAATAATAAAATCTTTTTCATAATAAAGTTTTTAAATTGGGTTGAATAAGTTTTGAAAGATAGATTAGATTGTCACATATCAAAAATAGTTTATCTAATGAAATACTTTTACGAAGATGTATAAGTATGCTTTTTATATGGTTAAATGGCTATTAGGATTTGTAATTTTGCTAAGTCCACTAATTTCTATGAGCCAACTTAATTTAAAAGTTCCATCAGAAGAAATTGTACAAAAAATAAAAGCAAAAGAAATTCAAGAAAAATATATTGCAGTTACCAAAGCTTCAAAAAATAATTGGCCATTATTCTTACAAACAAAAAATACAAATCAAGTAACAGTTTTAACAAGATTAGATGTAAATGGATTTCCAATTTATACCTCAACAGATAATAATTTAATTTCTGCAAAAACAACACACACCAATAAGCTTTGGCAAAATGGTTTAAATCTTTCTGGAGCATCAACCAATATGAAAGGGAAATTAGCTATTTGGGATGGTGGTGTTGCGATGAATGCTCATATTGAATTAAATGGAAGAATTATTAATAAAGATGCATCAAGTCAAATCAATCATTCAACTCATGTTGCTGGAACTATGATTGCAAAAGGTGTTAATCCAAATGCAAAAGGAATGGCTTTTAGTGTTGAAGAATTAAATAGCTACGATTTTAATAGTCATCTTTCAGAAATGACTAGTGCCTCATCAAATCTTCTCATCTCAAATCATTCCTATGGCGTAATTGCAGGCTGGAATAAAACCCTTAGTGGAGATTGGGAGTTTTGGGGAAACCCAGGAGAAAATGAAGATTATAAGTTTGGCATTTATAACGAAGAGTGCCAAATGTTTGATTCTATAGCATTCAATGCACCACAATATTTAATTGTAAAATCTGCAGGAAATAATAGAGATAAAAATGGACCAGCAGTTGGACAGCCTTACAAAAGATTTGATGGTAATGGAACTATGACAAATGCTGGAAATAGACCAAGTGGTATTTCGAACAACGATAGTTTTGATGTGATACCTACTTATGGTGTTGCAAAAAATATTTTAACTGTTGGAGCAGTTGAAGGAATTGCAAATGGTATTGCTACAACACAAAATATTAAAATAGGAAGTTTTAGCAGTTGGGGACCAACAGATGATGGAAGAATAAAACCAGATGTAGTGGCTAATGGTGTTGATGTATTATCATGTGTTGCAAATAATACAACCACTTACGAAATGTATAATGGCACATCAATGGCTGCCCCTAATGTTTCAGGATCTTTATTTTTATTGCAAGAATTGTATAGTCAAAAAAATAATGGAAACTTCATGAAAGCTGCAACATTAAAGGCTTTGGCTATACATACAACTACTGAAGCTGGTAATTCACCTGGACCAGATTATAAGTTTGGTTGGGGGTTATTGAATGTAGAAAAAGCTGCTCAAGTAATTAATAAAGTAAGTACTAGTGAAACCAAAATTGTTGAAACTACTTTGAACAATGGCAGCACTTATACTTTAAATGTTATTGCATCTGGCAATGAAAAATTAAGTGCAAGTTTAGTTTGGACTGATCCAGCTGCAACACCAACAACAACTAATCTTTTAAATAATTCAATACTAAAATTGATTCATGATTTGGATATTAGAATTATAAAAAATAATAACACTTATTTCCCTTGGATATTAAATCCTGCTTTTCCAAATAACCCTGCGGGTAAAGGAGATAATTTTAGAGACAATGTTGAAAGAATAGATGTTGAAGATGTTTTACCTGGACAATCGTATACCATTCAAATTACACATAAAGGAAATTTGGCAAGAGGAAGTCAAGCATTTTCATTAATTGTAAGTGGACTTGGTAGCGTGAATTATTGTAACTCTGTACCAATTTATTTTTCAGGAACCAGAATTGATAATGTAAGTTTCGCAAGTATTAATAATACAACACAAGCTGGTTGTACACAGTATAATGATTTTGGAAATTTTACAGCTCAACTATTACCCAATACAACTTATCCTTTTTCAATATCACTAAGTTCATGTGATGGAAGTACTGCATCAAAATTTGTAAAAGTATTTATTGATTATAACAAGAATGGAAGTTTTGATGATGCAGGAGAATTGGTTGCTACAAGTGGTTTACTCTTTGGAGATGCTAGTTTTAATACAAGCATTACCACACCAAATGATTTATTACAAAATGCATTTACAAGAATGAGAGTGGTTGTTCAAGAAACAAATGATGCTAATACAATTACATCATGCAATTCATCAAATCATGGAGAAACACAAGATTATAAAGTTTGGTTTTTGCCTATATCTATTGATGTTGGAATAAATAATATTTCAATTCCATACTCAAATATTTGTGCCAACAGCAATCAGTTAGTAACTGTTGAAATTGTAAATTATGGAAGCGTAGCTGTATCAAATATTCCTATCAATGCAATAATTAAAAATGGCAATACAACTGTTGCAAATTTATCTGCAGTCTATGCACCTACAATTGAAAGTGGTGCGAGTGCAAGCTATACTTTTCAAACACCATTTACAAGTAATGCTGCATCAAACTATACTGTAATTGCAAAAACAAATGTAGCATCTGATAAAAATAATTCAAACGATTCTACCATCTTAGATTTTAAAATAGCTGCTGCATCTGCAATAACTACAGCTCAAGCCAGCATTTGTTCAACAGCTGTTAGTTTAAGAGCTTTTAACACCAATCCTCTTCAAAATTATTTGTGGTATAATTCACCAACAGCAACAACACCAATAGCTGCAGGGTCTAATACATCTTCAACTAC
>JANPAT010000478.1:0-7808 GCA_031430075.1 Chitinophagaceae bacterium
CAACATATTTTTTTGTGAATTTTTCAAGGTTTTTACACTTATGTTTTTCTGCATCATTTCTTGATCTAATCCAGTCATAGCAATTGCAATAAACATACCTCCAAATAAATGTTTAAAAAAGTAAGACCCGGAATTAATATCTGCATTGATGATTTTTGTGTAGCCTTTTTCATTCATCATTTGCAATGCTGATGAAAAATTTAATCCTAAATTATTCAATATAACCACTATACAAACAATTAAACCTAATAACATAAAAGATGTTTGTAATGTATCGGTGTATATAATTGTCTTTACGCCCCCTTCAAAAGTGTATAATAATATCATCAATAATATTACCAAAGATGTTAAGTAAAATGGAACACCCATTTTATCAAGAATAAATAATTGCAAAATATTAATTACTAAATATAATCTTGCTGTGGCTCCTACAGTTCTTGATAAAATAAAAAATGAAGCTCCAACTTTATGAGCAGTTGTTCCAAAACGATTTTCTAGATAGGTATAAATGCTGGTTAAATTGAGTTTATAATACAGAGGTAACAAAACGAAAGCAATTACCAAATAACCTAACATATAACCCATCACTACTTGAAAATAATAAAAACTTCCACTACTTACGGCTCCTGGAACACTTATAAAAGTTACTCCACTTAAAGAAGTTCCAATCATTCCAAAAGCTACTAAAATCCAATTACTATTTCTATTACCAATAAAGAAAGATTCATTATCACTTTTTTTAGATGTGTACCAAGCCACAGCTAACAAAACGCCAAAATAAATTAAAACAAAAACTAATAATGTTGTAGGATTCATAATTGAAATTAAGTGATGCAAAGAAAAGGATTATGCATAAAAAAATAGCCTTGCTAATTGCAAGGCTATTTTATATTTTATTAATAAATATTAATCTCTAACATTAAATTCAACACGACGATTTTGTGTACGCCCTTCTTTAGTAGCATTATCAGCAATTGGTGTACCATCACCATAACCAGTAGCAACTAAACGATCAGTACTAACACCTTTTTTAACTAAATAAGCTTTAACCGCTTCTGCTCTTCCTTTAGAAAGAATTAAATTTTTATCTGTATTACCAGAATTATCAGCATGACCATCAATCAATACTTTTTTGATTTCTGGATGATCTTTTAAAATGGTAACTAATTTATTTAATTCCGCAACTGCATTTTTAGTTAATACAGTACTACTAGAATTAAATTGAATGTTTTTATAATTGAAGTTATAAACAGCTAATTCAGGGCAGCCGTTGTTGTTTACTGGACCAGGAGTGTTTGGACATTTATCCACTTCATCATTTACACCATCTCCATCAGTATCAGGAATTGGGCAACCACCATAACGAGCAACACCTACAACATTCGGACATTTATCTTCTTCATCATTTACACCATCTCCATCAGTATCAGGAATTGGGCAACCTTTATATTTTGCAATACCTGGAACTTTGGGACAAGCATCTTCTTCATCATTTATACGATCACCATCTGTATCAGGAATTGGGCAACCATCATATTTAGCAATACCTGGCACCTCAGGACATTTATCTTTTGAATCCACAATACCATCTTTGTCTGTATCTTTTTCAACAACTGGAGCTGGTGGAGGTGGAGGTGGTGGAGGTGGTGGAACAACTTTGTCTTTTAAAGGAGAAGAAAATCCTAAATTATAATTGAAATTGTTAGTAGCTAAATCTGTTACACCAACATTATTTCTAAATTGAATGTTTAAGAAAGTTTCAGAGCCTAAGTTAAACTGTAAACCTGCACCTATTGGAAAATAAGCTGCAAAATGTTTTAAATCGTACATTGAAACTCCTAAACCTGTTGAAATGTAAGGAACTAAGAAGTAGTTGTCAGTTAATAACTTAAAATTTAAGTTAGCATCTAATTCTACTAAAAGTTTGTCTTGGCCAGTTGGAGTTGCAGTATTTGCTTTAAAGGGATAATCAACAAAAGATAAATTCATGCCTGCCATGAAATCTATGTTATTATTTAAACCTTCTACGTAGTTAATAGTTAAACCTGGAGACATATCTTTCAATGCAGTCCATTTTTTATCGTTTAACACATTAGATAATGAGGTAGCTTTAATTGCTGCAGGAGTTTTGAAGTCTTTCATTAAAAAGTTCACACCTAAAGATGGTCTTTTTTTATAATTATTAGTTTGGCTAAAAGAAAAGAAAGCAACTAATAACATGAACGACAATAATTTAATTTTCTTCATATTCATTTATTTTGAGTTTTGCAAAGTTATATATGATTTTGATTGTTAACAAAGTTTTTTGATAATTTATTTTAAAGTTCCTTTTGGAACAATTTCTACTTTTACTTTAGTCAATCCAGATTTTATAAATCCCAGTTTTTCTGTACCTCTAATAGTTAAATCCACAATTCGTCCTTTTCTATCCATTCTTGGGTGCATTCTATCATTAACTCTTACTATTATAGATTTCCCATTATAAATTCTAGTAACTCTAAGCCAAGTATTTAATTTAAACCTATTACTAGCAGCAGTTAATTTGTTGTGGCGAAAAATTTCACCAGTTGCAGTTTCTGTTCCTTCCAAATTTTCACTATAAAAACTAGCAATACCAAAAAAACAGTTTGAAGAGTCAGTATTTTCTGATGTTTTGTCAATTTTTTGGGTATCAATTATGGGTTTATGTAAAGCATAGGTTTTTATAGTGTCAAGTTTTGTAGTATCCTTAACTGCAGCTTTTGCAATGATAAGAGGTGAAGACCTTTCTTTCTGAACAAGAAAAAAAGTAAAAAAAAGTATTAATAAAGTTCCAATTATTTTCATGGCTTTTAACAATTGTAATGATAGCCTAATAGAAAATTTATAAGCAATAATAAATAAACACTATAATATTTTTCCAAAAGTTTATTAAAAGTTGCTAACAAATCAATAACTGTGCCTAAAAAACTATGGGGGTTTCACATTTTTTTTAGACTTTACAAACTATTACTCGTAAATTTGCAGCCATTTTAGATATTAGGTTAGTAATGCATTAACCTTACTTCAACACATTAAAGCGAAAATTATACAATGAGGCAGCTTAAGATTGCAACCCAGATTACCAATAGAGATTCTCAAGCAGTAGAAAAGTATTTACAAGAAATTTCTAAAATTTCAATGATTACTCCTGAAGAGGAAACCACTTTGGCCCAAAAAATTAAAATGGGAAACCAAAGAGCTCTTGATAAATTAGTTCAAGCTAATTTAAGATTTGTGGTTTCTGTTGCTAAACAATATCAACACCAAGGTTTAAGTTTGAGTGATTTAATTAATGAAGGAAATTTAGGTTTGATAAAAGCTGCACAACGTTTCGACGAAACCAAAGGTTTCAAATTTATTTCTTATGCTGTTTGGTGGATTCGTCAATCGATTTTACAAGCTTTAGCCGAACAAGGAAGATTGGTTCGTTTACCTCAAAATAAAATCGGAACCTACAATCGTGCAAACAAAGCATACATGGCTTTTGAACAAGAACATGAAAGAGAGCCAAGTACAGAAGAGTTAAGTGATATTTTGGAAATGAGTGAAACTGAAATCAATAATATTTTCCAAAGCAATACCCGTCATACCAGCTTAGATGCACCTGTGCATGAAGCTGAGGATGTTGCTATGGGAGATTTACTTGAAGGCAGTGATGATACTGATGAAGATGTAATGAAAGATTCTTTGAGAGAAGAAATTAAAAGAGTTTTGAAAAGTTTAAGCCCAAGAGAAGCAGAAATAGTAAATGCTTATTTTGGTTTAAATAATGATGGCACTACGATTGAACAAATTGGTATGAAATACGATTTAACAAAAGAACGTATTCGTCAAATTAAAGAACGTGCCATTAAACGTTTACAAAAAGCCAGATACAGCAATGCTTTAAAAGCTTATTTAGGATAAAAAATTTAATTTATAAATAAAAAAATACGGTTTCAATTGAAACCGTATTTTTTTTGAACTTACTTTTTATTAAGCACTCACATTAAAATCTCTTAACGCATCATTTAAACTAGTTTTTAAATCTGTGCTTGCTTTTCGTTTACCAATAATTAATGCACACCCAACTTGATATTCTCCTGCAGGAAATTTTTTAGTATAACTGCCAGGAATAACTACACTTCTCGATGGAACCCTACCTCTGTATTCAATTGGATTATCGCCACTAACATCAATAATTTTTGTACTCTGAGTTAAAACAACATTGGCTCCTAATACTGCTTCTTTCTCTACAATTACTCCTTCCACTACTATACATCTGCTGCCAATAAAACAACCATCTTCAATTATTACAGGACTAGCTTGTAAAGGTTCCAACACTCCACCAATACCCACTCCTCCACTTAAATGAACATGTTTACCAATTTGAGCACAACTGCCAACAGTTGCCCAAGTGTCCACCATTGTACCTTCATCAACATAAGCACCAATATTTACATAGCTTGGCATTAATACAACATTTTTTGCTAAATAAGCACCATAACGAGCAATAGCATGTGGTACAGCTCTAACACCTAAACCAGCATAATCTTTTTTCAATAACATTTTATCATAGAACTCAAAAGGTTCCATATTCCATGTTTGCATAGGTTGTATAGCAAAATATAATAGTATAGCTTGCTTTACCCATTCATTCACTTGCCAACCCTGCCCGACTTCGTCATTCAGGCGGGCCTTTTCAGTTGGAGATGCAGTTCTTAATCTGCCTTTATCAACTTCTTCAATTACAGTTTTAACTGCCTCTCTATACTTATCATTTTGTAATAATGATCTATCGGACCAAACTTCTTGTATTAATTGTTGTAATTCCATATTGCAAATTTATTGTTGACAGAGTTTGTTTACTAAAAATAATTTTTATAAGTTAATGAATGTCGAAAAATACCGAATTCGAAAAGTGGTAATAGAAAACTTTTCCAATCATTTCACCATTCATCATTATTTTTATATTTCTCTAAAAATCTTAATTAACATCGTTTCATAAACCAACCAAATCAGATTTGCAAATGAAAAAAATAATTTTATTTTCACAGTTTTGCTTGTGGATTTTTGTTATGCTACTTTGTAGTACAACACAAGCACAAAAAACATTTCCTGTTAATGGTGTTGCAGATATAAAAGACGGACTTTATGCTTTTACGAATGCTACTATTGTTAAAGATGCCAATACAACTTTACAAAATGCCACTTTAATTATTCAACAAGGTAAAATAGTACAAGTTGGTGTGGGTATGGGCATTCCTGCAAATGCAGTTGTGGTAAATTGCGAAGGCAAGTATATTTATCCAAGTTTTATTGATATTTTTTCTGACTATGGAATTCCAACTCCACAAAGACCAAATACAGGTGGCATAGCTAACTTTTTTGCTGCACAACAAATTACTTCAAACACAAAAGGAGCTTATGGTTGGAATCAAGCCATCAAAAGCGAAATTGATGGAGGAAAATTATTTTCAGTAGATGATAGTAAAGCCAAAGCATTAAGAGATTTAGGTTTTGGTGCAGTAGTTTCTCACCAAAAAGATGGTATTGCAAGAGGCACAGGTGTTTTGGTTTCATTAGCCAATCAAAATGATAATTTAGTTATACTGAAAGAAAAAGCTGCTGCATATTATTCTTTTAATAAAGGAACTTCAACACAATCCTATCCTTCATCAATGATGGGTTCAATTGCTTTACTTCGACAATCATTTTTAGATGCCAATTGGTACAAATCAAATCCTAGTGCAGAAGGTGTAAATCTTTCATTAAAAAGCTGGAACGAACAACAATCATTACCTCAAATTTTTGATGCAAGTGATAAATGGAATGCTTTAAGAGCTGATAAAATTGGAGATGAATTTGGCGTTCAATTTATCATTAAAGCAGGAGGAAACGAATATCAACGCATTAAAGAAATGGCTGAAACAAAAGCTAGTTTTATTCTTCCTTTAAATTATCCTGCCGCTATTGATGTTGATGATCCTAACGAACTAAGATTTGTTGGTTTAGATGATTTAAAACATTGGGAATTGGCACCTACTAATGCTGCAATTTTTGAAAAAGAAGGTATTAATTTTTGTTTTACTACAGCCGATTTAACTACTGTTACTGATTTTTCGGCTAATCTTCGAAAAGCAATTGAAAATGGTTTATCAGAATCTAAAGCTTTAGAAGCTCTAACAAAATCTCCTGCAACTTTAATGGGTGCTTTTGATAAAGTGGGAAGCTTAGATGCTGGAAAAATTGCCAATTTTATTATTACATCTGGACCAGTGTTTGCAGAAAAAACAGTAATTCTTCAAAACTGGACTCAAGGCATTAAGAACAGTATTAAAGATGATAATTGGTATGATATTAAAGGAATTTACAATATAACAGCAAACACAAACTCTGGAATAAAAAATTATGCATTAGAGCTGAAAGATGCTGGTGTAGCTAGCTTTATGATAAAAGATACCCTCACTGGTAAATATTCTTTCGATGGAAATTTAGTAAAACTTAGTTATAGTGAAGGTCGTGGCACTAATGCTAAAGAAACTATTTTAAGTGGAGCACTAACAGATAAAACCTTGATTGGCACAGGTAGAGATGCTATAGGAAATACTTTTACTTGGACAGCCATTTTTGATAAAAAAGGAGAACCAAAAGCTGATAGTGTAAAACCAAAAACAACTCCAAACTTAGGCAAAGTATTGTATCCATTTTTAGGATATGGCAATGCAAACATTCCTAAACAAGAAAATATTATAATTAAAAATGCAACAGTTTGGACTAGTGAAAAAGAAGGCATTTTAAACAATACAGACATCTTAATAAAAAATGGAAAAATAGCAGCTATTGGAAAAAATATAACAGATACAACTGCTAAAAACATTGATGCAACTGGCAAACATGTTTCTGCAGGAATTATTGACGAACACTCTCACATTGCAGCTGCTTCAATTAATGAAGGAGGACAAAGCGTTACTTCTGAAGTAAGAATTGCAGATAATTTAAATCCTGATGATATGAATATTTATCGTCAACTCAGTGGAGGCGTTACAACTTCTCATATTCTCCATGGCTCTGCAAATACAATTGGTGGTCAAACTCAATTAATCAAATTACGTTGGGGTGCTAATGCCGAGGAATTAAAGTTTGCAGGTGCTGATGGTTTTATAAAATTTGCTTTAGGCGAAAATGTAAAACGAAGTGCAAGCACACAAGGTAATACCCGTTTTCCTGATTCCAGAATGGGCGTGAACCAAGTTTTGATGGATGCATTTCAAAGGGCTAGCGATTATCAAAAACAATGGAAATTAGCAGATGACAATAATAAAAAGAAAGGAGCAACTCCGATTGCTGTAAGAAGAGATTTGGAATTGGATGCTTTGGTGGAAATTATGAATAAAAAACGATTCATTACTTGTCACTCGTATGTACAAAGTGAAATTAATGCAACGATGAAAGTGGCAGACAAATTTGGCTTTACAGTAAATACTTTCACGCATATTTTAGAAGGATATAAAGTTGCCGATAAAATGAAAGCACATGGTGCCAATGCTTCTACGTTTAGTGATTGGTGGAATTACAAAATGGAAGTAGTTGATGCCATTCCTTATAATGCAAGCATTATGCAAAAAGTTGGTTTAAATGTTGCCATAAATTCTGATGATGCAGAAATGGCTCGTCGCTTAAAACAAGATCAGCATCTTTACCTTCTTTAATGCTTCCCACTTTATCATCAACATGAAGCATTTTAGCGGGGTTAATTGTTACCATGTTTAAGGCATCAATTTCGCTAATGCCACCATACTTAACAC
>JANPAT010000479.1:0-4126 GCA_031430075.1 Chitinophagaceae bacterium
TTTTAAAGTCATCAACAGAAAATTTCAAATCTGCTATTGAAATATTTTGACAATTGAATTGATTAATGGGTTGAACTTTTTTTGAAGGTATAAATGATTTTCCATTTTCTGCAACTAATTCTCCATTGATATAAGTTTGAAGAATGTTGAAATGAACCAAATCTTCTGCAACTATAAAATCTGCTTTATCACCGACTCTTAACATGCCTACATCTAGTTTGTAATGTAGAATGGGGTTAATACATGCAGCTTGTAAAACTTTAAAAATATTTACACCTTTAGCAACTGCTCTTGCACAAAGTTGATTAATATGGCCTATTACCAAACTATCAGGATGCTTGTCATCACTACAAAACATCATTAACTTATCATAATCATTCAACAAATCAATAAGTGCTTCAAAATTTTTAGCAGCACTTCCTTCACGAATAAGAATTTTCATTCCATATTTTAATTTGTCGAGTGCTTCTTCAGCTGTAAAACATTCATGGTCTGTACTAATGCCAGCATCAATATATTGTTTTGCAGTATCACCTCTTAAACCAGGTGCATGACCATCAACAGGTTTGTTGAGCTCATGTGCATATGCAATTTTTTTCATCACTTTATCATCCTTAAATAAAACACCAGGAAAATTCATCATTTCACTCAAGTATTTTATTTCATCTCTTTTTAAAAGTTTTTTAACTTCATCACTATTTAATGCAGCACCAGCAGTTTCAAATACTGTTGCTGGTACACAACTTGGAGCTCCAAAGTTGAATTTAAAATTTACTTCTTTACCATTGTTAATCATGAAATCTACACCTGCTAATCCACACACATTAGCAATTTCATGGGGGTCGCTAATAGTTGCAACTGTTCCATGCACCACTGCTAAACGTGCAAACTCACTGGGTACGAGCATACTGCTTTCTATATGTACATGAGCATCTATAAAACCAGGTAAAATATAATGTTGAATGTTGAATGTTGAATGTTGAATTGGTATGATTGACTTAATAAAATCGTTTTCTATTTCTACTTGTGCAGGATATATTTTTTTATTAATGATGTCAACCAAATTGCCAGTAATAGTATAAGTGTTTTGAGTCATCTTTATTTATTGTACAGTAAAGGTAAAATTTAAAATTGAGTTTATTCTTTTGTGAATCAAAATCCAATTTATTCTTTTTTACATTCTAATATTTTAAACATTGATTTTATACTTTACCATTTAAAATTATTTTTTTCCTCTTATAGAAAACGGGTTTTTCTGTTGATTGTAAAAGTTCATTTTTACATTTCAAACGAATATTTATGAGGAAGTTAATTTTATTAGTAAGTTTTATATGTTCATCAATTATATTACATGCTCAAAACATATTGGGAAAAGTTGTAGATGAAAACAATAAAGCCTTAAATGGTGCATCGGTAACTTTACAAAAAGCAAAAGATTCTTCAATTGTTAAAGTTGCTATAAGCAATAAAGATGGAGATTTTATCATAGGTAATATTTATTCTGGTAAATATTTTGTAACTGTTTCTGCAATTAGTTATTCAAATATCACTTCCAATATATTTGATTTTTCTACAACGGATTTTACTGTTCCAACTTTAAGTTTAATAAAATCTAGTAAACAACTTAGCGATGTAACTGTGGTTAGCAAAAAACCAATGATTGAAGTAAAAGCTGATAAAACCATTTTTAATATTGAAGGAAGCATTAATGCAACAGGTTCTGATGCTTTTGAATTATTACGCAAATCGCCAGGTGTAATGATTGATAAGGATGATAATGTTTCTTTAAGTGGAAAAAATGGTGTGCAGGTTTATATTGATGGCAGACCATCTCCATTAGCAGGAAAAGATTTAGCAGATTTTTTACGTTCCATGCAATCCAGTCAAATTGAAGCTATTGAACTTATTACTAATCCATCTGCAAAATACGATGCTGCAGGCAATGCTGGCATTATCAATTTTAAATTAAAAAAGAACAAATCGTTTGGTACAAATGGTAATGCAAATGCAGGTTATGCCGTTGGAACTTATTCGAAGTATAATGCAGGTATTAATTTGAATAATAGAAATAAAAAAACCAATCTTTTTGGTTCATACAATTATAACAACAATAAAAATATAAATACACTTAGTATTCATAGAGAATTGTTAGATACTATTTTTGATCAAAGTGGACACATGCTCAATAATAACAGAACACATAATTTTAAAACAGGGCTCGATTTTTATGCTAACAAATACAACACTTTTGGAATTATTGTTAATGGTGGATTCACTCAAAACGACATGTCGAATTATGGCACAACACCCACTTATTATAAACCCAGCAATCAGTTAGTAAGAACACTAATTGCAGACAACTCTGCTATGGGTCATAATAATAACATCAACATTAATGGGAATTATAGACACACAGATTCTACTGGCCGAGAATTGAATATTGATGCTAATTATGGAAGATTTGATATTAATAATAATCAGCAACAACCTAATAGTTATTACGATGCTAACAATGCTTTTTTATACAGCAGAAATTATAATATGATTTCTCCAAGCATCATTAATATTTATAACATTAAAGCAGACTTTGAACAAGCTTTTAAAGGAGGAAAAATTGAAACAGGTGCAAAAATATCTTATGTAAATACCACTAACGATTTTCAAAGATTTGATGTGAATAGCAACAGTAAATCACTTGATACTTCGCGTAGTAATAAATTTGATTATAAAGAAAACATAAATGCTGCATACTTTAATTTTAATAAGCAGTACAAAGGTTTTATGATACAATTAGGTGTAAGAATTGAAAATAGTATTATTACTGGGCAATCAACTGGCAATCAAAAAACGGGTAATGGATATGTTGCGTATGATTCTACTTTTGAAAGAAATTATACCAATTTATTTCCTAGTGCTGCAATTACTTTCAATAAAAATCCATTGAGTCAATGGGGTATCAGTTATAGTAGAAGAATCGATAGGCCTGCATACCAAGACTTAAACCCTTTCGAATTTAAACTTGATGAATATACTTTTCAAAAAGGAAATACTTTATTAACACCACAGTACACTAATAGTTTTAGCTTAACAAATACATATAAGTATAAATTAAATACTACTTTAAATTATAGTCATGTTAACGATGTGTTTACTCAATTAATAGATACTGCTGAAAAATCGAAAAGTTTTATTACCAAAAAGAACTTAGCCCAACAAGATATTGTTAGTATAAGCATTAGTTATCCTTTGCAAATAAAACAATACAGTGCATATTTTAGTTTAAATGCAAATTACGCTCACTACAAAGCAAATTTTGGAGTTGGTAGAATTGTTGATTTGGATGCTTACACAGCCAATCTTTATATGCAACATTCTTTAAAATTAAAGAAAGGTTATACTGTTGAATTAAGTAGTTGGTTAAGTACACCATCAATACAACAAGGAACTTTTGTAAGTAAAGCAATGGGCTTTGTAGATATTGGAGTGCAAAAACAAATTTTAGAAGGTAAAGGAAATATTAAACTTTCTGTAAGTGATATTTTTAAAACAATGCGTTGGCAAGGGTCTAGCAATTTTGCTGGGCAATCTTTAGAGGCTGCATTTCGATGGGAAAGCCAACAATTAAAATTGAATTTTAGTTATCGTTTCGGAAAAAATACAATTAAAGCTGCACGACAAAGAAAAACAGGTGTTGAAGATGAAAGTAAACGTGTAAGCTCTGGTGGTGGAGGAATTGGAGGAAATTAAAATTTTCGTTGTTGGTTTTGGTTAAAAATGAAGGTTGTTTCAGTATTGAAAAATATTGAGATAGCCTTCTCTTATTTTATGCCAATAATATTAAAACCAAACAATTCTTTTGTTGTGATTTTTATTGATGAAAAATTATTTTTTACAAACCAAGATGTGGCTTCTTCATGTGTATGCTCCCATCTAAATTCAGGAGTCATCCAATCTAAAATATCCACCATCATTTCTCTCCAATTTTGTTGATTGCCTTTTAATTTTTTAATGATAAAACTTATTGGAAATAAAAAAATCACATACAAAACTATTTGAAATTTTAATGGAAGTTTACTGCTGAACTTTCTCATAAAATTGAATGTATTATGAATAAAATCTTTTCTTG
>JANPAT010000480.1:0-3811 GCA_031430075.1 Chitinophagaceae bacterium
TTATTACTCACGATACAGGATTAATGCATATTGCAGCTGCTTTAAAAAAGAAAATAATTTCTATTTGGGGTAATACCATTCCAGATTTTGGTATGACAGCCTACTATGGAAATGCAACAGTTGAAAATAAAATTTTTGAAGTGGAACATTTAAGTTGCAAACCCTGTACAAAAATTGGATACGATGTTTGTCCGAAAAAACATTTTAAATGTATGCAATTACAAAATATAAATGCCATATCAAATTCAACTGTAGAATTATTGTGATTTTAATTTAGCATTTTTTCAATCCAAGTTAATTTTCCTTCACTATTCATTCCACATAAAACCATTTTAAACTTTTTAGAATAATCATTATTAAAAAATTGAATGGTTGCTTTTCTTTGATTGCCTTCTGTTGTAATGTATGGATTCCAGTAAATGGTTGTTCGAAAATCTGGTGTTAAAGCATCATTTTCTTTTTCATAATTTGGTGAAAAAAAATATTTATAAGCACTATAACCTTCAAGATATTTAAACTCTAAACCCTTTCCTGAACTACTTTTTACATCTGAACCTTTTCTGGTGTACAAAGCAATGGCTCCACCTGATGAAGCTCCAAAGCCACCAAAAAATGGTGGACGAAATACTTTAACATATGCAATTTCAGACATAGGAATTGTAGCAACAACATCTGCTTCTGTATTCATCTCATCAACAAAAAAACTAGGTGTACTTTGTCGCCATTTTAAAGTTGTTTCGCCACCATTTCTAAAAACTTGTAAGCCTGGAACAATACCTTGTAAATAATTAAACAACGAGAAAGAACTTTGTGCTCTTAAATCATTAATCAAATCAAATTGATATGCATCTCTACCACTAAAAATTCCTGAAGCATATTTTTCATCTAATAAATCAATTGCAGTTTTTGCTTTAGTTTTTACAACAACCTCATTTAGATATCCAGAATTTTTTGTTTTAAGCAATCGTTCGTACTCTAAATCTAATTTTCTCTGTTGTTCAAAATAATCAGCATTAATTGTGGTAAACTTTTTAATAATTGTATCTATATTGTTTGTCGATGGAGTATTAAACAAGTCATTCTGAAAACTTACTTCAGCATTTCGATTCAATTTTTTATTACTTAAAAAACTATAATATACTTTAAGAGTATCAAAAAATAATATCCCAGATATTTCAAAAGAACCATCTTTTTTTATTGGAAGTATAAAATGTTCCTTAGTACTATCTTTTGTTTCTAAAAACAATAAAATCTTTTGATCTTGCAGGAAATCTGTTTTACTTAAACCAAAACTTTTACCAATGAACTGAGTGTAAGTGCTGTCTTCTGCATAACGAATTAATGGAGTTTGATTTTTTATTATTTGCTGCCAATTATATTTTCTCCAACCATTGGTTAGCATCACCAAATCGAGATGTTGTTGAGTAGTTTCATCAGAGTTTGAAAAATAATAAGCAGGATTATTTATTTTACCTTTGATATCGCTGCTTAACAATAATTCAGAAAAAATATTTGTTGAACTATCTTGCTTAACATTTTCATCTGTAATTGAAATTGACAAGTTGGTTAATAAAGAATCTGGAACATCAATATCTATAATATTCTTGGCTCTTGCATTTGTATTAATTTTCGATTGAATGCTAGGATAAAATTGAAAATTAACATTCTTCACAAAAAAAATTCTTTCTGCAAGGGGTAAATAATCTTCATTAAAAAGAGTCAACTGCATTATTCCTGTAGGTAAACTATTTGTTGGAATATGAATGATTTGGCTGGTTTTATTTGTAAGTTTTACAAATGCCTTAAAAGCAATTTGATTATTGATTAATACATAGAGTTTGATATTTTTATTTTCGCTTGAAACATTTGCACTTCTATGAATAGTTGCAATAACTGTATTTTTTACATTTTGAACAAGTAAACTAACTCCATTTTCTTCAATGGCTGGTAATAATTTTGAATATTCAAAATTCGAATGCTCTTCTTTATAATATGCAGTGTATTGCATTTTGCTATTGGGCTTTTCAATGTAAACCGCTCCCATTCCATCATGTTGAGTTATTATAGTATCGATTACTTCACCTAAATTATTTTTGATAACACCTGAAATTTTTATTGGTTGACCATATTGATTGGTTACTTTAAAAGCTACATAACTTTCAACCGAATGAATAATACTTCCTCCTTCAGGAAAAAAATTAACGATTGGTTTTATAGTATTGAATTGTTCTTGATTTAAATGAGGTTGAACAACAGGAAAATATTTTGTGAAAAGAAAAGCTGTATCAAAATTTAACATCCAAGTTGTATATGCTTTTACATGTAGATTATTTCCTGAATATTTTGTAGGAATTAAAAATTCACCAACAGCTATTGATTGAAATATTGGTAAAGAAAGATGTTGAATCAATACACCATTATCATCGTACCAATCTGCATATAAACTTTTGCTTTGTTCCGATGGTAAGATTCCATCAGTCAAATAAGCTTTTAGCCAAATCGTTTCTCCAGGTTTGTAGATATATTTATCGAAATGAATAAATATTTTTTCTTGAGGAAAATTACTCGAAATAATATTTAATGTACTATCGAATTGTTGCGAAAATGATATTGTAGTTGAAAATATAAATGTGGTAACAACAACCAAAAATTTATTCATGCCCAAAGTTGAGCAAATAAGTAATGGTAAAATTAAAATAAATTTAAAATTTAATCCGTTTTTTCTGGTCTCATTTGTGGGAATAATAAAACATCTTGTATTGAAGGTTGATTCAACAACAACATACACAATCTATCAATTCCAATCCCTATACCACTAGTTGGTGGCATTCCATATTCTAAAGCACGTAAAAAATCATTATCAATAAACATGGCTTCATCATCACCACGTTCCATGAGTTTCACTTGCTCTTCGAATCTTTCTCTTTGATCAATAGGGTCATTCAATTCAGAATATGCATTGGCAATTTCTTTACCATTAATCATCAACTCAAATCTTTCAACCAATCCTTTTTTACTTCTATGCTTTTTTGTAAGTGGACTCATTTCAACAGGATAATCCATGATAAATGTGGGTTGAATAAATTTATCCTCACTGGTTTCGCTAAAAATTTCATCAATTAATTTTCCTTTGCCAATATTGTTGGGCACTGAAATATTGAGTTGTTCACAAACTTCTCTTAAGTCATCTTCTTCCATTTCACTAATATCAATTCCAGTATTTTCTTTAATAGATTCAAAAATAGTTACACGTTTAAAAGGTGCTTTAAAGTTGATGGTTCTATCTCCAACAGTAACTGCTGTTTTGCCATGAACAGCAATTGCAATTTTTTCTAATAACTGTTCAGTAATTTCCATCATCCAATAATAATCTTTATAGGCAGTGTACCACTCTAAAACTGTGAATTCAGGATTATGGGTTCTATCCATTCCTTCATTTCTAAAATTTTTACTGAACTCATACACCCAATCAAATCCACCAACAATTAATCTTTTTAAATACAATTCGTTGGCAATACGTAAATAAAAAGGAACATCTAATGCATTATGATGTGTAATGAAAGGCTTTGCTGCTGCACCTCCTGGAATATTTTGTAACACTGGAGTATCTACTTCTAAAGCTCCTTGATTATTTAAAAATTCACGAATAGTATTGATGATGGTTGTTCTGCCAATAAATACATTTTTTAATTCTGGATTGATTACTAAATCTGCATAGCGTTGACGATAACGAAACTCTGGATCTGTAACTTCATCAAAAACATTTCCTTCCTCATCTCGTTTTACAACAGGTAATGGTTTTAAACATTTA
>JANPAT010000481.1:0-1816 GCA_031430075.1 Chitinophagaceae bacterium
ATTTTGCTACACATACGTCCTACGGTTTGATTAGCACCATCAACAATATACCAATTGTGTTGAACAGTGGCCGCGTTGGCGTGTTTGGTTGTAAAATGTAATTTACTCATCTGTTAAATTTTAAAGTTTAGTTGAATTTTAATACTAAACTAAAGTGAAAAAAATCTTTTGGTAAAGCTATCCCAATACCAAAACCCTATTTTTATTTTGGGAGTGCAAAGGTGTGGCTTAGTGAGGTATTCTACCAAACAATTTTGAATGTATTTTTTATCAACCTTTTGTAAATAGTTGATTTACAGTAAATATTTTGCACATTATTTTTTATTACAGAGAAAAATTGATGAATAATTACACTTTTTTTATAGTTAATGAATTAAGCAAATACAAATTCGATATTTTTACTAATGTTTAAAAGAAGCATTAGTAAGTGGGAAATGGTTTTACTTTTTATTAATGGTGTAATTGGTGCTGGCATTTTTGGATTACCTTCTAAAGTATTTAAAGAAATTGGCGTTTACAGTTTGGCTGCATTAATTGTTTGTGCCTTTACTGTATTTATCATTATTATTTGCATGGCAGAAGTTAGCAGCAGATTCGATAAAACTGGTGGGCCATATTTATATGCACAAGAATCTTTTGGTCCATTAATAGGTTTTACTACAGGTTGGTTATTATTACTTACAAGATTTATTACTTATGCTGCATTAATTAATTTACTAGTTACTTATTTATCTTTTTTTAATAATTGGTTTATTCTACCTGTACCAAGAATAATTACTATTACATTAATTACTGTCGTCCTTTCTTTAATCAATCATTTTGGTGTAAAAAATACTACACGAGTAAACAATTTTCTTACTATTACAAAATTGCTACCCTTAATTCTTTTTATTGTTGTTGGATTATTCTTTATTGTTCCAGAAAATTTTGAAATAAAATATACGCCTGATTTTTCAAGTTTCTCATCAACAGTTTTATTATTAGTATTTGCTTTTGGAGGATTTGAATCTATTTTAGTGAACTCTGGTGAAGTTAAAAATCCAAAAAAAAATTTACCATTTGCTTTACTCTTGGCTTCATTAATTATTGTTATCATTTATATTTTAATTCAGATAGTTTGTATTGGAACTTTACCAGAATTAGCAACTTCAAATAAACCTTTGGCTGAAGCAGCTGGACTATTTATGGGTAAAAAAGGTGCCACAATTATTGCAATTGGTGCTTTGTTTTCTATACTAGGTACACTTAATGCAATTATGTTGGTTGGCACCAGATTGCCTTATGCATTTAGTACAGAAAATCAATTTCCAAAAATGTTTTCATTTGTTCACAAAAAGTATAATACACCTACTTGGTCATTACTATTATTTTCTATAATTACATTAATAGTTTCACTAACAAATAGTTTTATTTATGCTGCAACCATAAGTGCAATTACTAGAGTAATGATTTATGGAATAGTTTGTCTTGCACTTATTAAACTTAGAAAAAAAGATGTTGAAAATAATAATTATTTTAAAATTCCCTATGGAAATTATATGGCTATTATGGGTGTAGGAGTTACAATTTGGCTATTGAGCAATTCGAAATTATCAGAACTAAGAGATGTTGGTATAGCAGTTACTGTTGGATTAATTATTTATGGTTTGGTGATCATTCAAAATAAAAGAAAGAAACGATAAAACTCTGTTCATAAAATCAATAAAACTTCACTCTTTATCTTTGTTTAAAATAATATCACAATGGCAATGCTCGAAAATTATGTTTTAGGTAATTGGATAAAAGGCGATGGCACAGGACAAGAATTATACAATGC